>NZ_DLNP01000017.1:0-177347 GCF_002478355.1 Brevundimonas sp. UBA7507
CGGCCGAAGAAGCCGACCTCCTCCGTCAGGTCCGGCCGGATCAACAGCTCGGTCGGGCGGCCTTCGCCGGCCAGCCCTTCGTCCTGCACAACGCCCCCGTCGGCGCCCATCCCGGCGCTCCCCGCTTCGCCGAAGACCTCGTCCTGGGCATGATCGCCAAGGGCCTGCTTCTGTCCGGCCAGGAGGCGCCCGCCTGGCCTGAGCGCAACATCCCCCCCCGACCCTTCACGGTTCTGATGACCAAGGAAGGCGAGCGCGTGCGCGTCGGCCTGCTCAAGCACAGCCGCACCGTCATCGCCGATCCGAGGGCCGCCGCATGAGCCGCTCCCTGTTCCAGATCGAGGCCGACATGAAGCGGTTGCGCGACGAGCGCCGGGCCGTGAAGCGCAAGCACTTCACCCCCGGCCACGTCCGATCCCGCACGTTCCGCCCGGAAGGCCCCGGCCAGCGCCAGCCGCGCGAGCGCGACAACAAGCACCTCGCCTTCATCCGGCGCCTGCCCTGCGTCGGCTGCGGCAGCCCCGGCCCCTGCGACGCCGCGCACCTGCGCGCAGGCGACCTGAACATCGGCAAGCGCCCCACCGGAAAGGCCGAGAAGCCCTCGGACCGCTGGACGACGCCCCTCTGCCGCGATTGCCACGCCCGCCAGCACACCGGCGCCGAACTCGCCTTCTGGCAGGCCCTCGGCATCGACCCCTTCGACCTGTGCCAAGCCCTCTACGCCGTCTCCGGCGACACCACCGCCGCCGAAAAGATCATCCGCGACGCCCGTCGCGCAGGAGCCCAACCATGACGCCGAAAGAGCGCCCTATCCTGTTCAGCGGCCCGATGGTGCGGGCGCTGTTGGATGGCCGGAAGACCCAGACGCGGCGGATCGTGAAGCCGCGCCGTCACGCCAGCCTTTTCGCGATTGAGGACGATGGCTCCCCCGTCTGGGCGGACAGCTACATCATGGACCCCGGTAACGCTGAATGGCGGATGCGGGACAATCCCTATGGTGTCCCAGGTGATCGGCTCTGGGTGAAAGAGACCCACGCCGTCGTCCCGCGCACCGCATATGCCATGAGCGAAGGCGTCCAGCAGACCCTTCGACCTGACGACAACCACGACGCTGCCGTCTACTTCGCCGATTGGGAGCGGTCCAAGCCGGGCCGTTGGCGCCCGTCTATCCACATGCCGCGCTGGGCCTCGCGTCTGACGTTGGAAGTGACCGAGGTGCGCGTCGAGCGGCTGCTGGATTGCAGCGACGCTGACGCTCAGGCCGAGGGCTTGCAGTGGGTGACGCCGGGCATGTGGTCAGTCGATCGCTCGCTGCCCATCATCGCGCATGAAGCCCGCACGGCCTACTTCGAGCTTTGGGACCACATCAACGGTGCCGGATCGGCTGAGGCCAACCCTTGGGTCTGGGCCGTCTCGTTCCGCGTTCTCTCCGACGAAGAGCGCCAAGCCTCCATCCGTGGGGGTGAGGCATGAGCGGGGTGAAGCATACGCCGGGGCCTTGGGAGGCTCACAAGACCATTGAGGCCCACGATGGGATGCCAGAGTGCTGGCAAATCGACGCCGAGCATGACGCTGTGTGCACGACGCAGTTCTGTTACGCGCCGAACACCGAAGCCAACGCCCGCCTGATCGCCTCCGCGCCTGATCATCACGCCGTCGCTCTCGAACTCGACCGGCTGGCGCTCGTGATCGACAGCGCCGTCAGGTTCGCGGACCCGGCCTTCAAGGACGAAGTGCAAGCGCTGCTGAGGGCCAACAAAGACGCCATCGCCCGCGCCCGTGGCGAGCAGGACGGGGGTGGGGAATGAAAGTCCTCGACCTGTTCAGCGGCATCGGCGGCTTCAGCCTGGGCCTTGAGCGCGCGGGCATGGAGACGGTCGCATTCTGCGAGATCAGCCCGGTTTGCCGCCACCTGCTGGCCCATCACTGGCCCGATGTGCCGTGCTTCGACGACGTGACGACGCTGACCGGCGAACAGGTTGGTCCCGTGGATGTGATCTGCGGCGGCTTCCCTTGCCAGGACATCAGCTTCGCCGGGAAAGGCGCCGGTCTCGCCGGCGAACGCTCCGGCCTCTGGAGAGAATATGCACGACTGGTTCGCGAGCTACGACCCGCCTTCGTCATCGTGGAAAACGTCGCAGCGCTCCTTGGTCGAGGACTTGGAGACGTTCTCGGAGACCTGGCCGCGCTCGGGTATGATGCGTGGTGGGACTGCATACCAGCTTCCGCCGTTGGCGCCCCTCACCGCCGCGACCGGCTCTGGATTGTTGCCTACGCCCGAGGCCAGCAACACGAAGGCTACGGCGATGCGCTCAGGCGGGAGATCGCCGCGGGACTTTCTCGCGCCGCTGCCGAGCAAGGCGTTTGCGCTGGAGCCGCGAGCTCGCACGAAGGACGGACTGTGGTCAACGCCGGTGGCGGACGACACGGGGCACCGGACAGGACGCTACCCACAGGGTGGAACCGCCCTGTCGACGCAGGTTGGTGGTCAGCTGAACCCGACGTGGGTCGAGTGGCTCATGGGGTTCCCGCTCGGTCACACCGACTGCATGGCCTCGGCAACGCGGTCGTCCCGCAAATCCCCGAAATCCTAGGCCGCGCGATCATCGCAGCGGCGAACCCTGTGCGCGAGGAGATCGCAGCATGAGCATGACCACCCCTCGCGTTACCGTGCCGGTTGAGCCGACAGAAGGGATGATTGAGGCGGCCGAAAGCGCAGGAATGTCCATGGCGGGCAGCGATATGTCGTCGCCTGATATGACTCGCCACGTCTGGTCCGCCATGCTCTCCGCAGCCCCCGCGACGGAAGGCGGGGCTGTGGACCCGCTCGCAGGCTGGACCCCGCATGATGGCGTTTGGGGCGAGCCGCCAGCCCTCGCCCCCGAAACCCTCCTCCATGTGCTTCGTCGCAACGGCAACGTCGCGGGGCCTTATCGCGCTGGACGCATTGAGTGGCATCATCAGAACGCAGACAGCGACCCGCTATTTTATCGCCCAGCCGCCGCCGCCCTCGCCGCCCGCGAGGAACCCCCGGCAGAGGCGGGGGAGGATGATGTTCGCGGCTTGATCGGCGAGGCCATACAGGGCCTTGAGCGCGCCGTCGCCAGCACTCGCTTTGACAGCGCATCAAAGGAGGTCTTCTCCGCTTGCGTCGACGACTTCAGGAAGGTTCTCCGCGTCCAGCCGCCAGCCCGCGAGGACGCGCAGCCGGTTGGGTATTGGGTGACGCACCCGGTTGGCGAAAACCCGGTCTTCATTCGTTATGGCTCGTTTGTCCCGGCCGATGACCGTTACACCGTTCAGCCCCTCTACACCCACCCCGCCCCCGACGCGCTGCGGGGGGCCTTGGAAGAGGCGCGGGACGCGGTTGATTTCTTCGACCGGGTTAAGGCCGCGACGCAGGCTGAACAGATAGCCGTTGGCCGCGACCACTGGACCCGCATGGAAGCCGCATTGCGCCGCCTCGCCGCCCTACAAGCCGAACAGAAAGGCGGTGCGGCGTGATCACCGACGACGAAAAAATCCTCGGCACCGACCTGTTCGCAGGCGACTTCGGCGAGCCGGGCGACCGCACCATGTCGAACAAGATGGTCGTCGCCGCCAAACCTCATCAGTGCGGCCACTGCAAAGGCCCTATCGCCAAGGGCGAGCGGCACCGCTGCTTTGTCGAGGTGTTCGATGGGGAAATGATGACGGGGCGGTGTTGTGCCGAGTGCTGTTTGGCGATGGTCCGCGATTACGACGAACAGGGCATCGACCACATGGAGGATCGGATCGACCTGCACGATCTGGAATCTCCCTACTCGACCATGAGGGCAGACTTGCAAGCCGAACAGGGGGCGAAGTGATGACTGATCCCGAATACGAATACGAATACGACGACCGTGACGAGGGCGTGATCTGCCCGCGCTGCATGGGCGATGGGTCGGTGTCCTGCCATTGCGGCGGCGATCTGTGCGTCTGCGACAACTACGGCGAGCGGGACTGTCCGGTGTGCTTTGGAGAGGGCGACGTATCGCGTGAGCGCGAGGGCCAATATCTCAAGGCCGAAGGTGAGGCGATGGCGGCCATTCGAGCGGCTTGGCCCACCCCCTCGGACAAGGAGGGCGGGGAGTGAAGATGATCGCCCGATTGATCTGGCGCTGGCGGCTTGTCCGCTACATGCAGTCCAACGGATTCGGCTGGGCGCTACCGTCCGCCTGGGAATACAGCCGCAGCCTTCGCGAGATGGCCGAAGACCCCGAGTGTTTCGACGCCATCCCACAGCCAGCTGACGTTCTTGCCATCGACATGCAGCATTGGGAGGATTGAGTGCCCCGCCCCTTCACATCCCCTACTGTCAGCGCCGAGAGCTATCAGCGGATGGCTGACGAAGCCCTGCGCAGCTTCCTGCGGCCCGCACTGACCCACGTTCGCAAGCGCGACAGCGGCGCCAGAGCATCGATCGTTCTGACGGTTCGCACTCAGGCGCCCGGCGTGCGCCTGCCGGTCGCCATGATCGCCCAGCATCCCGATCACGTCGACCTCGTCCTGCAGGAACGAAGCTCGCCACTCTCGATCAACCGCCGAGCGATCACATTGGGTGTCGTGGTCGACGGCAGATGGTCCAAGGCCGTGATCCCCTTCGACGCCATTCTACGGTTTGTCGACCAGGACGCCGGATTTGCGATGGATTTCCCCCAGTTGAGCCCGCCTCAGGCGATCGAGAGAGCAGTATCCAAAGTCGTGAGCTTGGCCGCTTTCCGGGAGGCAAGAGGGTGACTCGTCACACCCCCCTCGCCCGAGTAGAGCGCCGCCCTCGCCCCGAAGACTGGCCTGATGATGAGCCGATGACGCTTAAAGAGATCATCGCCGTCTTCTACCCGGACGGACCTTTAACGGTCGCCAGCTTGCGCACCTCAATCGCAAAACGCCGGTTGACGCCTTCGGTCGTCGCCGGGAAGCATTTCATCACCCCCGCGCAACTTCGCGCCCTATTCAAGCCGCAGCCATGTCCAGACGCTCAAAAGGCCCGCGCCTCTACCTCCGCAAGGGGCGGCTCGACAGCCGCTCAGGCCAGCGGCTCCCAGACATCTACTTCATCCGCGACGGACAGAAGGAACGCAGCACTGGCTGCGGCCCGGAAGGCATTGCAGACGCAGAGCGCCAGCTTGCCGACTACATCGCTGAGAAGTGGTCCCCGGAAGCCACCACCGACACGGGCCAGCGCTCAGGTGATCCGGCTTCAATCTTCATCGCCGAGGTAGCGGCGCTCTATCTTCTGGAGAAGGCGCCCAGGGCGCCCGACCCGTCAGGCGTGAAGGCTCGCTTCAAGGCCCTGCTCGACTTCTGGGGCGAGATGACCCTGGCGGATGTGAAGCGATCAACCTGCGAGGCATATGTCGCTGAGCGGATCACTCACCCCATAGCCAGCGCCAAAGACCCGACCACCGCCCGCCGAGTGTCGGCTCAAGGGGCGAGGCGTGAGCTGGAAGACCTGTCGTCGGCCATCGGCTATTGGGCCGGGGAACATCCCCTCGACCGGCGCCCGAAGGTGACGCTGCCCGAGAAGCCGGAAAGCCCCCGTGACGCTCTGACGCGCTCGCAAGCCGCTGCCCTGCTGCTCGCAGCCCTGGGCTGGCACCGGGACGCTAAGGGGATGCCCAAGCGCCGGGGTCTGTCTGCGCGTGCTAATCGCGGCCACCTTCGCCGCTTCGTTCTGATCGGCCTCTACACCGGCACCAGGCCGGGCGTCGTGCCCAAGCTCCTCTGGGAGGAAAGCCCGACATCCGCGTGGGTGGACCTCGACGATGGCGTCATCTACCGGCGCGGCCGAGACGAGCGCGAGCACAAGACCAAGAAGCGCACCCTCGTTCGAATCCCCGACCGGCTACTGGCGCACCTACGGCGCTGGCGAGACATGGACAAGATCGAGATGGCGAGGCGCGAGCGTGAGGGCTTGCCGACCTGCAACAACGTCCTGCACCACGGCGGCCAGCCGATCACGAGCAAGATCAGGCGTGGCTATGCCGCCTGCGTCGCTGACGCTGGCCTATCTGACGATGTTACGCCACACTGGCATCGTCACACGGCCGCGACCTGGCTCATGGAGCGGGACGCCAAGCCGTGGGACGCGGCGGGCTTCCTGGGCATGACCATGAAGACCCTCGAGGACAACTACGGCCACCACCGGCCGGGACACCAGAGCAGCGCCTTGAAGGCGATGGGGAGGAAGTCATGAGCAGGCAGTTCGACGAAGCAATGGAGGAGCGCGCGGAGGCTGAGCAACACGCCGCCCTTGCGGTGGCTCTCGGCCTTGATCCCGACTACCTCGCGCAGTTCGAGTATGAGATCGAACCGCACGAGAGCGACGACGGCGTGCTGTACGGGTACAACGTCACCTTCCCGGCCGATGCCCCCGAAGAGCTGGAAGATCAGCTCCAAGGCGACTACGGCGCTCGGTGGCTTCGCGTCGGCCCGCTGTAGTCGCTACCCAGTTACTACCCAGAATGGGCGCGACAGACCGTGAACAGAACGGGAAGACCGAGAACGTCAAAGCGCGGAAACTCAGGCTTTTGGCGGGTTGCCGTGTCGTTGACATCGTAGGGGTCACAGGTTCAATCCCTGTCGCGTCCACCATTCTTTTCCTTAGGCTTTTTGGAACTGCTCCCCTCTCGGGAAGTCGTCCTGCCCAGGAAACGCCCATGAAATGCTCCCCGCCCAGGTTATCGCCGACCAATCGCTGAGCGCGCCTCTTCCATATAGTTCGGGCTGTGATGCCCATAGACCCTGGTGATCAGCCCTTCGCTGGTGCCGGTGAAGCCGGCGACCTGCCAGGTCGGAACCCCCTTCTGAAGCAGCCAAGTGATGCAGGTGTGCTTCAGCGTGTGCGGCGTCACGTCCGCCCCCAGGCCCGCCCGCTCCTTGGCGCTTTCAAAGCCGCTGCGCTGACGCTGGATGATTTCCCCTTCGTATTCGCACGGGCCATGGATCGTCAGCCGACGCCATCGCCGCAGGTGCGGCATCAGCCGATGCGGGATCGGACAGGGCGGCCGACGCTTCCGCGTTTCCCGTTCCGCCGTGCCCCGACGATGAATGGTTTCCGTGACCAGATCGACCGAGCCTGCCGTCGGGCTCCGCGTCCAGCGCAGGGCCAAAACGGCCGAATGGCGCGTCGCCGTATAGAGGGCGATCAGAATAAAACGGGCCACATGATAGTTGGGCTCGGCGACACGACGCCACGCCTCGACGCCGCCCTGATCGTCAACGCCGACCGCCTCATACCCCAATGCCCCGCGCAGAAGCCGCGCCGCTTCCATCCGCGTGAGCCAACGCTCATTGGGCTGCCCCGCATCCGGCTTCGCGATCGGGATCGGCCGATCCAGTTTTCCATGGCGATGGAGCAGGTTCAGCGCCGCCGCCAAGGTCTCGAGTTCACGCCGGGCGGTGGCCTCCACCACCGGTCTGCGCCCATAGGCGCCGCCGGTTCTCGCTTTCACGTACTTCCGGCAGGCGTCGATGTTGATCGCGTCGCAGGTCAGGTCCCCCAAACCCTCCAGCAGACGGTCGACATGATAGGGCTCGGGACCGGAATGATCGTCCCGCAAAGATTCCAGATAATAGGTCAGCGCGTCGGCGACGGCGACCTTGGACGGATGGCCATCGCCGAAATCAGGCCGGTGCTTGTCGGCTAGATAGCGGCCGAACGCTTCTTCAGCGCCTCGCTGGTCCGACTCGCCAAAGCCCGTGCCGATTTCACGTCCACGGTCGAGGATGACATAGCGGGCCTCTCGGCCCTTTCGTTCACGCAGATAGAGGCGCGGGGGTTGGGCGGGACGCGGCACAGTTCCCTCATCGCTTCGATGGCGGCCAGAGTGGTGAAATCCTTGTTGCCGATCCGTTCGATAACCAGGCGCCCCCGGCTGGCCTCCAACCGCAGCGTGCGCACCGAGACGGAGCCGTCGGGAAAGGCGAGACGCGCCGCCACGGACAGACGAAGCGGGGTCGAAGACGTGATGGCGTCAGACCTGCGGTCGTGAAGACAACGCTCTACATGGGACAAAACAGCGAACTCGATCGTCAGAGACGACAATCGCTAGAGGCGCCCGGCGGGATACCGGGACAGACGCCCCGACGGGCGTCAGTTGTCGTCCACTCACACATACAACGAACGGCATTCCGGTTTCAACAAAAAATCCATCTATCTCGTTGTTTTTGTTAAGAAATGATCTGCGCCTGGCAACACATCACGTCTTCTGATCTTTCCGCAACCAGTCGGCAGCGACGAACGCCTTGTCCAGGAAGATCGCCACCTTCTCCCATTCGCCCCCCGCACGACCGCCCTGCGCGGCCTTTCGGCGCACCTCGGCCAGAAGTTCCTCCCGTTCGATATAGGCTGCGATCCTTTCCAGGTCAGGCCGACGCGGCGGCGGAGCCGACCGAGCGCGTTCTTTGGCTTGCTCTCGCGTACAGGCGCCCTTGAGGCGATTGGCCCGATCGCTGATCACGCGAACATTCCCAGGCACATAGCCTTGGGCGGGCCTGATGCGGTCCAGCGAAGGCGAACCGCTCGACCGTTCGGAACCTGCCGCCAGCGGCACGCCGAGCACGGGGCAAACCGGCGGCACCACCACGTCGCGACGGCGCAGATTGAAAGGCAACCCCAGACGTGCCGCCCTTTCCCGCGCCCGCTCCAGCAGGGCCGCAACCGGATCGCGACGCCGCCGCTGGCGCATATAGGCGCTCATATAGAGGGCGTTGCAGCGCCGACAGCTGGCGCGCTTCAGCTGCGTTCCGTGAATGGGACAATTCAATTCGAATTGGTTCTTCATGGACAGATAAGACTCCAAGTTGATAATGAGTCCATAAACTCAAAATGAGTCTAAAGAGTCAAATTTAATTATGAAGACACCTCGAGCGCGCTCCCCCAACCACCCCACAGGCGCCCAACTGCGCGGCGCCCGAGGCCTTCTGAATCTGTCGGTTCTGGACCTGTCGGAGCGCACCGGCCTGGCCGTGAACACCATCAAGCGCGCCGAAGCGACGAACGACTTCGCCCCCATCAACCGCGCCAACGCCAACCTGTTGGTCACAGTGCTTCAAAACTTGGGGGTGGTGTTTCTGCCCGCAGACGAAGTGGTCGGGGCGGGCGTTCGGCTGGAGGCTTCAGACACGCCCGCGTTTGCACGACGTCGAAGTGGGGATTGAGGCCAACCAAACGCCAGAATCGGTCGTTGTCAGTGACCGTATCGAGCCTTGTCTCTTGCTTCGCTTGACTCCCCCAGGGGGTTGGCGCGCATATAAGAACATATGCGGAACATTCATTCTCAGCTTGACGCTCTGGCGGCGCTGAAGACTCGCCTGGAGGCCCTGGATCGGGCCGGCGGTCGTCGCGTCGGCGCGGGCGTGCGCGCGGGAGGCGACGACGCCTTTGCGCCGTTGGCCACGAACGTTCTGCATGATCTCTACGCCGCCGCCCCTGCCGACGCCGTAACGGTCAACGCCTTCGGGCTGGGCATGGCGCTGCGGGCGGCGGCGGGGCGGCCCATCGTCTGGGGCCTGCATGAGATGATGGCCCAGGAGGCGGGACGGCCGCACGGTCCGGGCCTGCATGAGATGGGCCTGTCGCCGCGCGACCTGCTGCTAGTGCGGACGCGCGACGTGCAGACCCTGCTGGCCGTCGGCGAAGAAGCTCTGCGCAGTCCTGCCGTGGGCGCCGTGCTGTTGAGCGCCTGGGGCGAGGCCAAGGCCTTCAGCCTGACGGCCAGCCGGCGACTGGCGCTGGCGGCCGAGACGGGCGGTGCGACCCTGTTCCTGGCGCGGGCGGGCGCCCTGCCCTGCCCCAGCGCGGCCGAGACCCGCTGGTCGGTGGCGTCCTGCGCTTCGGAACCCCTGGAAGGCGGAGCGCCGGGGCGGCCGTCTTTTTCCGCGACCCTGCTGCGGCGGCGCGGCGGCGGGGCGACCGGAACCTGGATCATGGAGTGGGATCGTGAACAGCGAACCTTCCGCTCGCCCGCGCCGCTATCTGGCGGTCTGGTTCCCCTGGCTGCCCAGCGACCGACTGCGGCGTCAAGAACGGCGGGACGACACGCCGCCTGAGGATGCGCCGCCGGTCGTCCTGGCGGAGAGGATCAAGGGCGCGTTACGGCTGGCCGCTGTCGATCCGGCAGCGGCGCGGGCGGGACTGATCCCCGGCCTGGCCCTGGCCGATGCGCGGGCGCGGACCCCGGCCCTGCGCGTCGTCGCCCATCGACCCGACCTCGACGACGCCCTGCTGGGGCGGGTGCTGGAGGATTTCGGGCGCTTCACCCCCATGATCGCGCTGGACCCGCCGCACGGCCTGATACTGGACGTGACCGGCTGCGCCCACCTGTTCGGCGGAGAGACGGGCCTGATGCGGACGGTTCAGGCGCGAGCCGAACGCGCCGGACTCAAAATCCGGTGCGCCCTGGCCGGCACGCCCCAGGTCGCGCGCGCCCTGGCCCGCTTCGGCCCCGGCGGCCGATTCGAGCCCGGCCAGGACCGCGCCGCCACGCGCCGCCTGCCGGTCGCCGCCCTGGAGCTTTCGGACAAGGAGGATGAGGCCCTGCGCCGTCTGGGCCTGAAGCGGCTGGGCGATCTGGACAACCGGCCTCGCGCGCCCCTGGCGGCTCGCTTCGGCGCCGACTTCCCGACCCGACTGGCGCGGGTTCTGGGCGACGAGGACATGCGCATCACCCCGCATCGTCCGCCCGCCCCCGTGGTGGTCGACCGCGTCTTCTTCGAACCGATCTCCGCGCCCGAGGACGTGGAGCGGGTCCTGTCCGATTTGCTGGTCGAGACCATGGACCGGCTGGATCAGACGGGTCTGGGCGGCCGCGCCTTCGAGGCCGGCTTCTATCGGGTGGACGGCGAGACGCGCCGCATCGTCGTCCGCACCGGCCGCCCGACCCGCGACGCCCCCGCGACCCTGCGGCTGTTCCGCGAGCGGATGGCGGCCCTGGCCGCCCCGCTGGACCCCGGCTTCGGCTTCGACCAGATGCGGATGTCCGTGCCCTGGACCCAGGTTCTGGCGCCGACCCAGCAGGGGCTGGAGCGCGAGACGCCCGGCGAGGAGGCCTTCAGCCGCCTGATCGATCGGCTGACCGCGCGTCTGGGACCGGAGGCCGTGCTGCGCTTCGAACCCTTCGCCTCGCACATTCCCGAACGCGCGGCGCGACTGGTCACGGCCGCCGTCCGTCATGGCGACGAGACCTGGCCCGACCTCGATCCCGACGATCCGCCCTTGCGACCGTTTCAGATGTTCGACCCGCCCCAGCCGGTCGAAACCCTGGCCGAGGTCCCCGACGGCTATCCGCTGAAGTTCCGCTGGCGCCGCGTCCTGCACGAGGTGACGCGCGCCGAAGGGCCCGAGCGGATCAGCGGCGAATGGTGGCGCGCGCCGGGCCAGCGCATCCGCGACTATTACCGGGTCGAGGACCGGGACGGCCGTCGCTTCTGGCTGTTCCGCCAAGGCCTCTATGGCGAGACGCTCGAGCCGCGCTGGTTCATCCACGGCCTATTCGCATGAGGAGGCTCGATCCTTGCGGCGACTACGCCGAGCTGGCGACGGCCAGCAACTTCTCCTTCCTGCGCGGCGCCTCGCATCCCAAGGACCTGGTGCTGACGGCGATCCTGCGCGGCCATGCCGGACTGGGGCTGGCCGATCGCAACACCGTGGCGGGCGTGGTGCGGGCCTGGAGCGCGCTGAAGGAACTGCGGGCTGAGGGCTTGGCCCCGCCGGACAGGGTGCGCGAGGGCGGCAGTCCCGGAGAGATCGCCTTCATCGAGGACCCGCTGAACGATCCGGCCCTGACCGAGGAGGTGAAGCGCCGTGCGGCGGACTTCCGCCTGCTGACCGGGACGCGGCTGGTCTTCAACGACGGAACGCCGGACGTCATCGCCTATCCGGAGACGCGGGCGGGTTGGGGTCGGCTGACGCGTCTGCTGACCCTGGGAAACCGCCGCGCCAGGAAGGGCGAATGCGAGATCGGCCTGCGCGACCTGTTGGCCGATCCTGAGGACCTGTTGCTGATCCTCGTCCCGCCGGATCGGCTGACGGGACTGGAGGCGGTTCTGGCCCGTATGGCCGAGGTGGCGCCGGGGGCGGTCTGGCTGGGCGCCGCCCTGCACAGACGCGGCGACGACCGGCGCCGGCTGGCCCGGCTCAAGGGCATGGCGGATCGGGTGAAGGTTCCCCTGCTGGCGCTCAACGACGTCCTCTACGCCGCTCCCCATGACCGCGACCTGCAGGACGTCCTGACCTGCATCCGCGAAGGCGCGACCATAGAGACCGCCGGCCGGCGGCTGGAGGCCAACGCCGAACGCTGGCTGAAGCCCGAGGATGAAATGGCCCGTCTGTTCAAAGACGCGCCCGAGGCGGTGGCCGAGACGACCACCTTCCTGTCGCGCGCGACCTTCGATCTGAACAACCTGAAGTATGAATACCCTGAAGAGCCCGTGCCGCCGGGATGGGAGCCCCAGAGCTGGCTGGAAGAGCTGGTCCGACGCCGCACCCTCGTTCGCTATCCCGATGGCGCGCCACCTAAGGTTGCAGCCCTGCTCAAGCGAGAGTTGGAGTTCATCGCCGAGCGCAGCCTGGCTCCCTACTTCCTGACCATCCACGACATCGTCCGCACGGCCGAGAACAAGGGCATCCTGTGCCAGGGGCGCGGATCGGCCGCCAATTCAGCGGTCTGCTACGTCCTGGGGATCACCAGCGTCGATCCGGCCCGCCACGACCTGTTGTTCGAGCGCTTCCTGTCCTCCAACCGCGACGAGCCGCCCGACATCGACGTCGATTTCGAGCACGAGCGGCGCGAGGAGGTCATCCAGTACGTCTATGAGCGCTATGGCCGTCATCGCGCCGGCATCGCCGCCACCGTCATCCGCTATCGCCCCCGCAGCGCCATCCGCGAAGTCGGCAAGGTCCTTGGCCTGACCGAAGACGTCACCGCGCGCCTGGCCTCGACCCAGTGGGGCAGTTGGGGATCGGAGATCAGCGGCCGCCAGATCGAGCAGGCCGGTCTGGACGCCGCCAATCCCATGGTCGATCGCGCCGTGCGCATGGCGACGCGCCTGCTGGGTTTTCCGCGCCACCTGTCCCAGCATGTCGGGGGCTTCGTCCTGACCCAGGGACGGCTGGACGAGACCGTGCCCATCGGCAACGCCGCCATGCCGGACCGCACCTTCATCGAATGGGACAAGGACGACATCGACGCCCTGGGCCTGATGAAGGTCGATGTCCTGGCCCTGGGCATGCTGACCTGCATCCGTAAGGCCTTCGACCTGATGAAAGCCCATTCAGGCGTCGAGCACGACCTCGCCTCCGTCCCGCCGGAGGAACCCGAGGTCTACGACATGCTCTGTCGCGGCCAGTCCATCGGCGTTTTCCAGGTCGAGAGCCGCGCCCAGATCAACATGCTGCCGCGGCTGAAGCCGCGAGAGTTCTATGATCTGGTGATCCAGGTCGCCATCGTGCGTCCCGGCCCGATCCAGGGCGACATGGTCCATCCCTAT
Organism: Brevundimonas sp. UBA7507; assembly: GCF_002478355.1. Taxonomy (NCBI): domain Bacteria; kingdom Pseudomonadati; phylum Pseudomonadota; class Alphaproteobacteria; order Caulobacterales; family Caulobacteraceae; genus Brevundimonas; species Brevundimonas sp. UBA7507. The sequence continues at coordinate 13,516 of NZ_DLNP01000017.1, forward strand.
CTGCGTCGCCGCAACCGCGTGGAGGAGGTTCACTATCCTCCGCCCGGCCGCCTCTATGGTCCGCCTGACGAGCTGGAGCAGGTGCTGGACCGAACCCTGGGCGTGCCCCTGTTCCAGGAACAGGCCATGAAGGTCGCCATGGTCGCCGCCCGGTTCACGGACGCCGAGGCCAACGGCCTGCGCAAGGCCATGGGCACGTTTCGCGGCGACGGGACCCTGCACACCTATGAAGACCGCATGGTCGGACGGATGATCGCGCGCGGCTATGATCCAGATTTCGCGCGGCGCTGCTTCGAACAGATCAAGGGCTTCGGCTCCTACGGATTCCCCGAAAGCCACGCCGCCAGTTTCGCCCGGCTGGTCTATGTCTCTTCCTGGATCAAGCACCGCCACCCGGCGGCCTTCGCCTGCGCCCTGCTGAACAGCCAGCCCATGGGTTTCTACGCCCCCGCCCAGATCGTGCGCGAGGCGCAGGAGGTCGGCGGGGTCGAGGTGCGCCCCATCGACGTCTCGCACAGCGACTGGGACAACAGTCTGGAAGGGCCGGCGAGCGCGCCCATCCTGCGTCTGGGCCTGCGCCAGATCGACGGCTTCAAGGAGGACTGGGCCAAGGCCCTGTCGGCGGCGCGGGCCGCGGCGCCCTTCGCCGATGTCGAAACCCTGGCCCGCCGCGCCGAACTGCCCGCCGCCGCCATGCGCAAGCTTGCCGACGCCGACGCCTTCCGCTCCCTGAGCCAGGACCGGCGCGAGGCCCTGTGGGCGGTGCGCCGCCTGCCCGACGACGACCCCCTGCCCCTGTTCGCCGCCGCCGAGGCGCGCGAGCGCGGCGCCCGCGAACTGGGCGCGGAGCCCGACGCCCGCCTGCCCCTGATGCCGCTGGGCGAACATGTCGCCGCCGACTACCAGACCGCACGCCTGTCGCTTAAGGCCCACCCTATGGCCATCCTGCGCCCCGTCTTCGCTGCTGAGCGGATCCTGTCCTGCGCCGAAACCGAGGCGAAGCGCGGCGGCTCCCTCGTGCAGGTCGCGGGCGTGGTGCTGGTGCGTCAGCGGCCGGGCAAGGGCAACGCCGTCTTCGTCACCCTGGAGGACGAAACCGGCATCACCAACGTGGTCCTGTGGGCGCGGATGCTGGAGCAGTTCCGGCGCGAGGTCATGGGCGCCCGCCTGATGCAGGTCGAAGGCGTCGTCGAGAAAAGTCCCGAAGATGTCGTGCACGTCGTCGCCCGCCGCATCATCGACCGCAGCGCCGAACTGTCCCGCCTGTCAGAAGACCACGAAACCGACATCCAACTGGCCCGCGCCGACATCATCGCCCACCCGCAACCGTCGCGCCATCCGCCGCACCGGCACCCGCGCCACGTGCGCATCCTACCGGGGTCGCGGGATTTCCACTGAGCGCCAACAGCGGTCATCAAGGCAGCCTCCGAAACCAGCCGTTCTCTAGCTGACCGGAAAATGAACATCCATGCCATCGCCCTCTGCACTGAGCTGGCTTGGCGCAGCCGCCCGGCCACGGGGCAGAACACGGATCATAGTCGCTCCAACCAGCATCGTCGCCGGTCTCCAGCAGCGAAGTTAGGTTCTATCGTGGAGGAGAGAGTCGGCCTTAACCGACAGCTAGGCGCATCACGGGATGAAGTTCGCTAGTCGCCAGCCGAGCCTCCGGGGCCCCAGCGCGCACGCGTCTGTAAAATTGGGGAGGTTGAAATGCACCGCCTTTGCGAATCTCACTCAGCGAGACCGGCGTCTTGAGCGCTTGAACATCGCGTATGATCAGAGCTGCGCCGTGGCTGAGACCTGAAAAATAGGCGTTGAACACCTCACGCGTGACGGCTGTGTGCGCTCCGTAGCGTCGCCAAAGGTCTGCAAGCGGAGCCTCCACGACCTCGTCAATCGTCAGAATCGCTACGACCTCTCCGACCGGCAACGTAGAGTAAAGCCAAGCTCTGGTCCCTCGACTAATCCTCGGCGCGCGACGGCGCAATTCCACGCCCTTAACGCCCGCCAAGATCGATCGCGCATACTCGGGCGAGACCGAGAGCATGATTGGATCTTCATCGGGCATTGGGACGTCCGGCTTCAAGAATCTGCACCGCTGTTTCGAATTTCAGCATGTGGCTTTTAACCAGCTTGGTCTTGTCGTCCATTCCGAAGGCCTCCATGCGGCTGAAAGACACTGGATTTTCGAAACGCATAATATTGTCGAACCATACGGCTAAAACGGTCGCACCCTTCACAAGATTGTCGAGGTGAGCGCCGCGCACGACCGCCGCCCTTAACAAAGCTTCAGGTGCCTGACGTTTCGGCACTACCTCCGCTTTTGACACCCTGGCCACTGCGATCGCCGCTCCGCTCCCCCCGCGTTTACCGGACTCGTAGATGATGATCGGACGCCCCCTGACAAGATTGTGTTGGTTGGCGACCGAGGCGAAATAAACGCGGCGGGATCGAAAAGCGGCCTCTGGCTTCGGCAATAGGCTTAGCTGGTTTCCACCGACAAGGTCCTCCGCCCATACGCGGCGTATTGGGACGACCACCACTGGTCTACCAGGCAAAAAGAAGAGGCTAGGCGCCATCATAGTTTCTAGATCAGCTAGAGAAACCGAGGCGTTCTTGCCCTCAAGGGCGATTGGTATTTCCTGTTCATCGTTCTCGAACGGAGGGCAGGTCTCCGGGAGCATCAAGCCCGTACCACTTTCAACGCGGCTACGCAGGCTCAGCCAGCATGAAGGCGTGATCACGGTCCCGATTGATATCTTTCTAAGAGATTTGTCTTCCGCTTGGCCGGATGCCAGGAAGCCATTAACGACCGCGCTGCGGCGCATCGCCGACTGACCGCCGACGTGAGGCAGCTCGATGCGGGATGGCCTTGAAAGGACCGAGGCGCGTACGGCATGCTCGATCAAGAAATCTGCCGCAGTTGATGTCGCCGGATGGCGGGGATCAGCGACGAGCAGAAGACGCGCCTTGTCGTTCGGACTGGTCGCCGACCTGTATGCTAGGAACGCGACCAGCGCTGTTGACTCCCTCGCCGCCACATACCGGAACCGCTTGTCAGCAGCGTCCCTTCGCGTGAATGCCGTGATCATCGTCGCCGACACACCGTGCGTAGCGAGAAAGGACTGAGCTTCCTCTGTCAGCGCAGTTTCCTTGAATGATAGATCATGTTCGCCTTCGCCGTCGGGGGATAGCTCCTCAAACTCGGGGGTTACAAAGGTTGCGAAATCCTCTGTGGACCAGACGCTTAGATGATGCTGTTGGCGGAGCGCCGAGTGTGCCCGCACTATGGCGTGTTCCCCGGTAACGAAGCCGGCTGCACCGACCAAGATAGCTTCTGCGAGATGCTTCAGGTCCGACAGGTCATTGATCGACAGCCGCGCTTGGCGTGCCTTTTCTGGGAAAACGATCGCAGAAAGTCGCGTCGCGAGACTATCTATTTCCTCCCTTGAGGGGCCAGAAACAGCGGGGAGTTGTTTAGCGAAGCTAAGGACCGGATCATTCTTGCCGATGGCGGTTCGCTGAAGCTCCTTGACGAATTCCGTCGTGACCGCGAGACGAACCCCACTACTTAGAGCCGCAGCGAGAATTTTCTCGGCAGCCTCGGTCGTCCTTCTTTTGCGCGTGGCGTCAAAGAAGACGTTTAAATCCATCAGATAGAGTGGCTGCGTCTCTGGGCCAGCCTCCATATCGGCTACGGTCAGTGACGATATGGGGCGGTAGTTGAAGAGCGTGGGCGTCGCCAAGCTTTTCACCCGGACATTAATTCGACGGTTCCGTGTTCTTCCGCCAGGCCTGGTTCTTGCAATCTCGAAGCCGTGATGCCCATAGACCTGATTGGCGGGCAGATCTGCTGCGACATTGGCCTTAATGGTCAGATACCCTCCCGCTTCGGCAGTTTGGATTGCAGAACGAAGCAGGCGCGTCGAAAGTTTCTCGCCTCGAAACTCAGGCAAAACGAAGAGCTGGACAACGCGAGCATGCGGATAGACCCCGCTGATCCATATATGGCCAGCATAAATCGGTCCTTGGACATTATCCTTCAGCACTAGGGTTATCTCGCCCTTGCGAAGCGCTTCCGGATAAGCGGAGGCAGGTATGAAGCCCAGCGCTTCCTTGTCGGTATCAGCCGCCCTTTGAACGTCGCCGATGAACGCCCCGATCACGGCGCGGTTTGTCGTTATTCTAAAAGCCATGGCACCCCCTTTGTATAAGAGGCGCTATGATCGCTGGCGGTCAATCCTACAGTCGGAGTTCCTCAAACTCTAATGCGTGAAACGGGGACGGCCCACGCAGTCACCTGCTTTTGTAAGGAAGCCCGGAGCCTCCGCCAGACGATTAGTTCGAAGATCAGATTCTGCTAGCCAACAGAGCGACTGAGAGTTCTACGACCAACACACGCTCCGTTTTCGACTGCTCAGCATATGGTCTAGATGACGCCAACACTTCGGCAGGAAACAGACGCCCCGGAAGTCCGCGATGAGTCAGGTCTGCCATTCGACAGTGTCGCCAACGCGCCAGCAGCGGACATTGGCTCAGAGGCGGAAAGGAGACCTTTGGCACTCGAGGAAAAGATGCGCTTTCGTCCTTTGGCAATGTTCGCCGGGCCCGTTTCGGGCCCGGCGATCACGTCACAAATCGATCTGTTTTGACATGGTGCGGGTGCCGTCGCAGACGGTCTTCCTCACGGTGCGCAGAATCCGGCCGGACGCCAGACGGAAGCCGTGCAGGTAGGCGAACTCACAGGGCTGGACGACAGTGACCGTATCGAACCGTCCAATCCGGCCTCCGGAGCGGGATGACTGTCGGCAATGGCTGGTCTTTGGTTCAGGCTGATGTCGCCGACGTCGCGAAGGTTCTGCAGAGCCAGCAGAAGGACGACGCCGCCCGCGCCTCTGGCAAGGTATGGGTTTCCATCACCAGCGGGAAATGCTCGACCTCATAGCCAATCCGAAGCGCGCGGCAGAGCCTAGCGACCTCGCCCTCGGCTTTCCGGTCCGGGCCCAGACGGGGCCCATGACCGGGGGTCCGGACGATGGAATCGCTGGTGCATGGCAAGAGTCTAGACTGACCGGCGGCACCTAATAAGTGACACCCACCGAGGCTCATCGGCCCTGAACCGTTTGGTTCGTCATCCGCGTTGGCGACTGCCTCGGACGCTACCCGATGCGGTTCAGAATTGCGGCGATCGCTTCAACGATCGTCTTCTGGTCCGTTCCACTGTCGAGCAATAATCTAAGCTCATCATCACTTGGGCGAGCGAGTGCAGGGCCGTCGATGGCGATGTCTGATCCGATGAGCCTCTGCGCAATCTCGGCTGCAGCCCCGCCAGTCGCGCCGACGGGTAGCAGGAAAACGCCAGCCTCTCGCGCGATCTCGAACTCTTCCATCACGCCATCCGCGACAATGAGGTCGCCGCCATCATGCTTGGCGCCACCGACAAATATGACTGTCCCGGCCTGCCTTGCGAGCTCCCGACGCAGCATGGTCCACTTGGAGCCGTCGGGTGCTGCTCCCGCGAGCGGCTGGGGGAACGGGCGAGTAATCAAGCGCCGATTGAGGTCCCATCCCCCACGGTCGCGAAGCGCGTCGAGAAAGCCCGCGATCGCCGCCGAGCCGACGAGCATTCCTGCGCCGCTGACAAGATCGCGCCCTGACCTGCCGATCAACCGACCAATATCTTCGGCGAGCGCGTAATTTGATGCCGCGCCCGGCCCCCCGCCCTCGACCGGCCAACTACCGCTGATCCAAATCCGGCGCGTCGCTACGCGCCGCTCGATCTCGCGGAGAAGGCCTGGAACCTCGTCGTAGCTCTCGATTTCGACAGCGATCAGACCATACCGCCTGAGGTCTTTCGCCCATAGATTATGCTGCGCGAGCCGGGCTTTGAACTCGCCTTCGGAACCGAAATCCTCCTGATGCGGGGGACGGACGATTGCGAAATGCTCGGGCGGAGCGTCGGTGAAGCTTTCGCGGATCAACGACAGGACATGGCGAATATTGGGATCGGTAAAACTCAGGCCGACAAACAGGATCGACATGCTGGTCAAATGCGCCTGCAACAGCGGCAAATAGGCCCCGCGCCGGGTACGAAACAGTTCGTAGTCGTCAGTTGAGATAACGATGTCGTCGAGCCGGTCGATCGAACCGTGCATCTTGTAGAGCCGGGCTGCACCAGGCGTCGGTTTGAGCGACAGGTCCTTGGCTCCCGATACCGGATCGAGCGGCCGGTCGATGGCGGCAAAGGCGCGTTCAACGAGCCGATCGTAATTGGTGGTCCAAATGTGCTGCACCGGCAGCCGCGCTATGACTTCTAGCGTCGGCGGCACGTCGTGGTCCGCGCCGATCTGCTCCTTGATGACATTTCGGACGCGCGTCGCGCTTCCGCTCTCCTGGATGCTCCACTGCGCGAGTGCGGCGAGATCCTGAATATCGCGCGAGCTGACACCTAGTTCCTCGCCGATCTCGCGTAGAAGGGTCGCCCAGGATGGATAACCTGCGGCCATCGACATGCCCGCGCCCACGAACATCACACCGACTCCGTCCGCAAGAGCCGCCGGATATTCCTTCAGAAAGCGCGACAACGCAGCTTTGACCATCTCTTCCCGTCCTCCTGAACCCGGCGGCGCGCCCGGGAGCCTCGGCGCTGGTCGCGCCAGTCGAGGATTCTCTGCCCCTGCAGCAGACACTCCGAACGTCGCCAAAGAGTCAAAAGCCGCTGTTCAATCGAACAATTGTGCGGGATGAATCTCTAGCGCTTCCGCCAACTTCACCAGGAACGCCAACGAGGGGTTCTCCTCGCCGCGCTCAATACCAGCCAGGTAGCGCATTGCCATGCCAGCCTCATGGGCAAGCGCCTCTTGGCTGAGCCCTTTCGCTCGCCTCAATCGCCTCACATTGGCGCCGACTCGGTCCTCCCATCGCATGGGCGCATGGGGACTGCGACGCCGCTCGAGCTCTAGGAACTATCTTGCCTAACTTTCTGGCAACTCTTCATAGGCACTATGCTGCCTATTGATAGGGAGGCATATCGTGACCAAGGGCATTCTGCTGGCTGGAGCCATGCTGACGTTGAGTTTGACCGCCGCAGGGCCCGCATCTGCGCAAGCCGACGCCTGCTCGACGAATGGCGGCTACCCGCCCGGCAGCCCTAATGCAGTCATGGCGCGGATGCGGAACATCGCCAGCGGCGCCTACGCGGCCTGCGTAGAAGCGCAGCGCGCCCGCACGCCGCCCGTGAACTGGACGCCGACGCGTATTCGCACAGCCGCGCGTCAGGCGGTCACGAACAAACTGCGCGATCCGTCGTCAGCCCAGTTCCGGAATGTACGCCGAATCGAGCACTCCAACGGCTCGACCATGTTCTGCGGTGAGGTGAATGGCCGAAACGCCTATGGCGGCATGTCGGGCTTTCAACGGTTCGAGGCCGGCGTGGATCGCGCAGGCGACGCCTCGGCCTTGATCGACGGCGGCGAGGAATTGAACGCCGCCTACTTCGAAGGCGCCTGGAACCAGTTCTGCGGCCGCATCGCCGGCACGCCGGTTCAGTTCTGACGGAGGGGGACGATCGTGGGGATAAAGTCGATGTTTCCTAAGGCTGCGATCGCCGCCGCCATGGTCGCTCTGGCTGCCTGCGCCACCACGCCGCCACAGGAGGTGCGGATGATCCCCACCGCCGATCACGGCGTGGGCGTTCGCTTCTCGCGCGGCAACGCCCTGATGGTGTCGAACGGTCCGTCCGGCGCGATCATGCTGTTGCCGGTCAGGTACAACGACACCCAGAAGTTCTACTTCTCAGTCGCCGCATTCAACACCTCGGGCTATCCGATCAACATCGGATCGGAAGACATTCGTCTCTATCTGGACGGGCAGCCCTACGGCGTTCAGGGCTTCGACTATCTGCGCCACACCGCGCGCACAACCGCCCAGCGCGAGATGAACCTGGCCTGGGCCGACGCGGCGGTGGAGTACTTCCTGACTCTCCAAGAGATGGAGGACCATCCGCGCCGCCACGACATCGCCTACCGCAGCGCCTCGGGGCAGTTGCAGGCGTCGCATGACCACATCCAGCGACGTCTGCGCCAGACCATCTCCACCCTGGGACGGACCAATGCTGGAGACGACGACCATCGATCCTGGCACGGCGCATGGCGGCGCGATCTTGGCCGAACAGATCGTCATCCCAGACGGCATGGTCCGCGACATGGTGATCGAAGTGCGGCTCGGCGGCTTCCCGCACCGGTTCCGATTGAACCTGGCGCCGTCGGGCACCTACGCCCCGACGCCGGTCGACATCCCGGCCGTCCCAGCCCAGGTCACGCAGGAGCTGATGCGCACCCGCGAGACCTGGCACTGGACGGATGGTCCGCCGCCGTCGCCAGCGATTTTCAAGGGCATGCCGGTGATCGAATAGGCAGAAGCGCAACCCGAGTCAGTTGGGCGAAACAGGAGTCGGATTTCATGAAATTCGACACTTCTGTTCGAGAATGGCGCACCCGACAGGATTCGAACCTGTGACCTCTGCCTTCGGAGGGCAGCACTCTATCCAGCTGAGCTACGGGTGCGTGCGCGGCGCGAAGGCCGGACGGCGGTGCTTACAGCATGGGCCGGATCGCCTCAATCCCTGAATCTCGCCGCGACGTCCCTTCTTGGCGCATGGCGCGCGACGGCCTAGCGTGCCGGTTGAAGAGAGGGAGCATCCATGCGCGTCACCACCATCGCCGCCCTGGCGGGCGCCGCCGTCCTGCTGGCCGCCTGCGCCGCATCGCCGAAGCCGACGGCCGACAGCCTGGACGCCGTAGCCCGCGACTATGTCGCCCTGACGCTGGAGATCGGCGAGCGCGAGCCGGGCTATGTCGACGCCTATTACGGCCCGGCCGAATGGGCCGAGGCGGCCAAGGCCAATCCGCGCGCCCTGCCACAGTTGGCCGAAGGCGCGGCCGCCCTGACCCGACGCCTTGAAGCACTGTCTGAACAGGGACTGGACGACCAACGCCGCCAGCGCCGCGCCTATCTGCTGGCTCATGTCTCGGCGGCCTCGGCGCGGCTGCGGATGCTGCAGGGCGAGAATCTGGGGTTCGCCGACGAGGCCGAGGCCCTGTTCGGGGTGCGGCCGGAATTGCGGCCGCTGTCGTCCTATGATCCGGTTCTGGCGCGCATCGACGCCCTGGTCCCCGGCGAAGGGCCGCTGGCCGAGCGGGTCGCCGCCTTCCGCGCCCGCTACGTCGTCCCCAAGGACCGGCTGGATACGGTGATGCGCGCGGCCATCGCCGAGTGCAAGGCGCGCACCCAGCGCCACATCACCCTGCCCGCCGGCGAGACCTTCACGCTGGAGTTCGTCAACGACAAGCCGTGGTCGGGCTACAACTGGTTCAAGGGCGGCGCCTTCAGCCTGATCCAGGTCAACACCGACCTGCCCATCTACATCGACCGGGCGGTCGATCTGGGCTGCCACGAAGGCTATCCCGGCCACCACGTCTACAACGCCCTGCTGGAGCAGACCTTCGTCAAGGACAAGGGCTGGGTCGAGATGAGCGTCTACCCCCTGTTCAGCCCCATGTCCTTCATCGCCGAGGGCAGCGCCAACTACGGCATCGACCTAGCCTTCCCCGGCCATGAGCGCACCGAGTTCGAGGCGCGCGTGCTGTATCCGCTGGCGGGGCTGGACCCGGCCACGGCCGAGGCCCAGACGCAGCTTCTGGCCCTGACGCGCGAACTGGCGCGGGCGGAGTATACAGTGGCCGACGACTATCTGGCCGGGCGGATCGACCGCGAGACGGCTCTGGACCAGCTGCAGAAATACAACCTCGTCGCGCGCGACCGGGCGGCGCAGCGGCTGAGCTTCATCGAGACCTACCGCTCCTATGTCGTCAACTACGGCCTGGGCCGGGACATGGTGCAGGCCTGGGTTGAGCGGCAGGGGCCGGACCACTGGAAGACGACGGAACGGCTGCTGGCCAGCCAGACGCTGCCGGTCGATCTGGACTGAGGCGGCGCGCAACCCGCGGCGGGCCAGGGGCGTTAAGGCCAAGGTTCAAATCTCAGAGGGGCTTTCACCCATGCGTATTCGTATCCTGACCATCGCCGCCGCCTCGGTCCTGGCGCTCGGCGCCGCCGCCTGCACCCAGGCCGAACAACAGAAGGCCGAGGCCAACGCCGAAGCCGCCGGCGACAAGGCCGCAGACGTCGCCGCCCAGACGGGCGAAGTCGTCGAGTCCGGCGCCATGAAGGCCGCGCAAGCGGTAGAAGAAGGCGCGGGCAAGGTCGCCGACAAGCTGGAAGACAAACAGGCCGAGGCCGCCGCCGAGGGCCGCCCCGGCGCCGTCGATCCGGCCACGGACACCCGCGTCCCGGCCAAGAACTAGGACATCAACCTGACGCCCTCCCTTCGCCTGCAGGAGGGAGGGCCTTCGTCGGCTTAAGCCTCCGCCAGCAGGTGATCGACCAGGGCTTTGGCCTCGGCGCTGGCCCAATCGGCCTCGCCGGTCAGGACGGCGCGCACCCGGCCCTGACGATCCAGCAGAATGGTCTGGGGCATGGCGCCCTTGCCCGGAAACTCGAAGGCCAGCTGGAATTTCGGGTCGATGTAGAATTCCAGCGGCGCGTTCTCGGCGATGAAGGCCCGCGCCTCGCCCGCCGTCTTCTCCACATCCATGCTGACGGTGACGACGGCGAAATCCTCGCGCGCCTTGTAGTGGTCGGCCAGGGCCGCCAGGGTCGGCATCTCAATCTTGCAGGGCGCGCACCAGGTGGCCCACAGGTTCACCACCGTCACCTTGCCCGCGAAGTCGGCCAGGCGGACGTCGCCGCCGTCGGCGTTCTTGAACACATAGGCGGACACCGCCTGAAAGGCGTCTTGAGAGGCGGGCGTCTGAAGCGCCGCCAGCGATCCCTTGGCGAAGGCCGCCAACTGCGGGTCGACAGTCTCGGCTGCGGCAGGTGCGGACTCTTTGCTTCCGCCCTTCTGATTGACGTATAGCAGCGCCGCGCCCACGCCGATCACGCCGATCGCCGCGAACGTCGCCACGCCCGCCCAAGTCCGCCCAGAGCCGCTCATGTCCGATACGCCTTCCAAACCACAGCAAGATGTCCCCGCTCAGGGCCAGTCTCTATGGGGCGGACGCTTCAGCGCCAAGCCCGCCGACATCATGCAGGCGATCAACGTCTCCATCGGCGTCGACAAACGCCTGTGGGCGCAGGATCTGGCCGGATCGCGGGCCCATTGTCGCATGCTGGCCCAGCAGGGCATCATCCAGCCGGCCGACGCCGAGGCCATCCTGGGCGGTCTGGACGTCATCGAGGGCGAGATCCGGGACGGCTCCTTCCCCTTCCGCGACGCCTATGAAGACATTCACATGAACGTCGAGGCGCGCCTGTCGGAACTGATCGGCGAGCCGTCGGGGCGCCTGCACACGGCGCGCAGCCGCAATGATCAGGTGGCGACGGACTTCCGCCTGTGGGTGCGCGACGCCTGCGACCGCACCGTGGCGCAACTGAAAGATCTGCAACGCACGCTGCTGGACCGGGCGGAACAGCACGCGGGCGACCTGATGCCGGGCTTCACTCACCTGCAGACGGCCCAGCCGGTGACCTTCGGCCACCACCTGATGGCCTATGTCGAGATGTTCGGCCGCGACGCCGGGCGCTTCCATGACGCCCGCGTCCGCATGAACGAGAACCCGCTGGGCGCCGCGGCGCTAGCCGGGTCGCCCTTCCCCATCGACCGCCACATGACGGCGCAGGCGCTGGGCTTCGACCGCCCGATGGCCAACAGCCTCGACGCCGTGTCGGACCGCGACTTCGCGCTGGAAAGCCTGGCTGCCGCCTCGATCGCGGCGGGCCACCTGTCGCGTCTGGCCGAAGAGATCGTGGTGTGGATGACGCCCATGTTCGGTTTCGCCACCCTGCCCGACGACCTGACCACCGGCTCGTCCATCATGCCGCAGAAGCGCAACCCGGACGCCGCCGAACTGGTGCGCGCCAAGACGGGTCGCATCAACGGCGCCCTGATCGCCCTGACCACGGTGATGAAGGGCCTGCCGCTGGCCTATTCCAAGGACATGCAGGAGGACAAGCCGCCGGTGTTCGAGGCGTTCGATGCGCTCGATCTGGCGCTGACGGCCATGACCGCCATGGTCGCCGTGATCCGCCCCAACACCAAGAAGATGACCGCCGCTGCGGGCGCGGGCTTCTCGACCGCCACCGACCTGGCCGACTGGCTGGTGCGCGAGCTGAACCTGCCCTTCCGCCAGGCGCACCATGTCACCGGCGCCGCCGTGAAGCGGGCCGAGGCCCTGGGCCTGGGTCTGGGCGAATTGCCGCTGACTGAATTGCAGGCCCTGGATGGCCGGATCACCGAAGGCGTGTATGAAGTGCTGACGCCCGAAGCCTCCTGCGCCAGCCGCCAGAGCTTCGGCGGCACGGCGCCGGAGCAGGTCCGCGCGCGCATCGCCGACTGGAGAAGCCGCCTGTGACGAAGACGTCTGTGAAGAAGACCCTGATCCTGGCGGGCGCCGCCGCCCTTCTGCTCTCGGCTTGCGGCCGCATGGCCGACCTCGAACCGCCGCAAGGCGCCACGCCGAAGAAGCAGACCGAGCGCGCCATCCGCGACAAGTCGGCCGCTCACCTGCCGGAACCGGCGATGCAGAACCTGCCGCCGCGCCAGATGCCCATCGACAACGGCACGTCCGACCCGTTCGGCAAGCCGCCGCCGATGAACTGAGCCTTCGCTCCGACCTTCTGACTGGACTCCCCGCCGGTGCACCATTTCGATCTCAAGGACGGCGTCCTGCACGCCGAGGGCGTCTCGCTGGAGGCGCTGGCGGAGACGGTCGGCACGCCGACCTACGTCTATTCCTCGGCCACGCTGCGCCGTCACTACAGCCTGCTGCGCGAGGCCTGCGACGCGCATAAGGGTGCGCTGGGCGAGGCCCTGATCGCCTTCGCGGTCAAGGCCAACTCCAACCTGTCGGTGCTGGCCACGCTGGCGAAACTCGGCTGCGGCGCCGACACCGTGTCCGAGGGCGAGATCCGCCGTGCCCTGGCGGCGGGCGTTCCGGGCGAGCGCATCATCTTCTCGGGCGTGGGCAAGACCGACGCCGAACTGGCCTTCGCCATCGACGTCGACGTGCGCCAGATCAATGTGGAGTCCTCGGCCGAACTGGACCGTCTGATCGCCGTCGCGGCCGACAAGGGCGCGGCGCCCGCCATCGCCATCCGCGTGAACCCCAAGATCGGCGCGGGCGGCCACGCCAAGATCACCACCGGCGGCGCGGGCGACAAGTTCGGCGTGCCGGTGGAAGAGGCGATGGCCCTCTACGCCCGCGCATCAAACTCGCCTCACGTCACCCCCGTGGGTCTGGCCTGCCACATCGGCAGCCAGATCACCGATCTGGCCCCGCTGGAAGCCGCTTTCCGCGTGCTGCGCCAGATGACGGAAGAGCTGCGCGCCCAGGGACACAGCGTCACCCGGCTCGATCTCGGCGGCGGCCTGGGCGTGCCCTATTATGGCGATGCGGCGACGCCCTCTCCGGCCGACTATGTGGCCATGGCCGCGCGCGTGCTGGACGGACTGAACGTCGAGGCCGCCTTCGAGCCCGGTCGCCTGATGGCCGCCAACGCCGGCGTCCTGCTCAGCCGCGTCATCCAGGTCAATGAACGCACCGACGGCCGCCGTTTCCTGGTGCTGGACGCGGCGATGAACGACCTGATGCGTCCGGCCCTCTACGACGCCTTCCACGACCTGAAGCCGGTGCGGCCGACGCCGGGCGAAGCCCTACCCTACGACGTCGTCGGCCCCGTCTGCGAGACCGGCGACACCTTCGCCCGCGACCGCGACCTGCCGCCGCTGAAGGCGGGCGACCTCGTCGTCTTCATGAGCGCCGGCGCCTATGGCGCGGTGATGAGCGGCGAATACAACACCCGCCCCCTGGCCGCCGAGGTTCTGGTCGACGGCGAACGCTACGCCGTCATCCGTCCGCGCCCGACCTATGAGCAAATGTTCGCCCGCGAGCCGATGGCCGACTGGCTTTAAGCCTCAGTCCAGAGCGCAGATGTCGGGCAGGCCGCGCATGCCGCCCGCGTGGTCCAGGCCGTAGCCGACCAGGAAGCGGTTCGGCGCCTCCCAGCCGACGAAGTCGGGCTCAGGCGCACGGGGCTTGGGCCAGGGCTTGCGGGCGAAGACGCAGGTCAGCACCTCGGCCGCGCCCGCTTCCTTGGTGATCCGCACCGCCTCGGCCAGGGACAGGCCGGTGTCGAAGACATCGTCCAGGATCAGCACCTTCCGCCCGTCGAGCGAGCGCTGATAGGGGGCGCGGACCTCGATCCTGCCCCGGCTGGTCTGCTCGTCGCCGTAGGAGGCCAGCCACAGGGCGTCGAAGCGGACGTTGCGGCCCTCGCGCGCCAGGGCGCGGGTCAGGTCAGCGGCGAACCACAGCCCGCCGGTCAGAAGGACGGCGGCCACCGTCTCATCGTCGACATGGGGGGCGATGCGGCGCGCCAGATCGGCCACGACGGCCTCGATCTCGGCCTGGGACAGAAGAACCGTGGGGGCGGGGGTCGCTTGGATGTCAGCCATGCCCGGCGATACCGCCTGGACGGGGGCGGTGTCGAGAGGCGAAGCGGCTGGACCCAGGTCGAGACCGCTCAGCGGCGCAGACCGCCGTCTTCCCGCACGGCGCTGTCGTCCGAGGTCTTTGCGCGCGGCGCGGAGGTCGACTTGGAGGACGCCTGGGCGGCAGGCCTGGGCGCGTCCTCAAGGAGATAGTCGACGCTCAATCCCGCCACCCGCCCCTGTGGATCAGGAATGACCACGGCGAAGCCCTGAACCTGCCCCGGCAGGATGGGCGGTCCGTCCAGGCGCACGACGCGGCGCGTCACCGTGGCGCCCTTGGCGTCCTTGAGGACCACGACCAGCGGCGGCGGGACGACTTCGATGTCGCGAATGTTGCGCAGCGCGCCTGACACCAGGGTGCGGCCGGGATCATGCGGCGTGGTGCGGCCCCGCAGCGCCTCGACCTCCAGCCCGACGGTGTTCACGTCCAGGCCCAGCGACTTGTAGACCCCCGCCGCCGGGGGAAAGGCGCGGGCGATCTCCTCGCGGAACAGGACGCCGCCGGTCAGCAGGCCCAACACCACCGCCGCCGCCGCCGCCCAGGCCGCCCCCGCCGCCGCTGCCTGGCGCACGCGACGCTTGCGCTCGGCCTTGGCGCGGAAGGCGCGGGGCAGTTCCGGCGCCGGGGTCTCGGCGAAGGTGTCATAGTGCGGCGCGGCCTCGGCCTCAGCGGCCGGAGCGGCGGCCGGCTCCAGTTCCAGAGGGGCGTCTTCCAGGGTCGCGCGCCAGTCGTGGCCGCACGCCTTGCAGCGCACGCGACGGCCGTTCGGGCCGATCGCCTCGTCGGAAACGAAATAGCTAGTGGCGCAGGCGGGGCAGGTCAGTATCATGTCAGCTGACTGCGAGGCTTATCGCCCCCTCCTGTCGCGGCGCAACGCCCCGGTCCAATACGAAACTCGATGCCCGATCCGATCCGCCGCGCCGCCGACCCTGACTCCGCGCCTGACGCCGTCCGCCTCAGGGGCGTGGGCTTCGGTTATGCGGACAGGCCCGCCGTGCTGCGGGACGTTAACCTTACACTGCCAAACGGCTCTTTCCACTTCCTTACCGGACCCTCGGGCGCGGGCAAGTCCTCGCTGCTGCGGCTGCTGACCCTGGCCGCGCGACCGCAGGCGGGGCGAATCAGTCTGTTCGGCCAGGATGTGACCCAACTGCCTCGCCGTGAGATTCCCGCGCTTCGCCGCCGCATGGGCGTCATCTTCCAGGACTTCCGCCTGCTGGACCATCTGTCGGCCTTCGACAACGCGGCCCTGCCGCTGCGCCTGGCGGGCGAGCGACCGGCCGAATACGCCGCCGACGTGCAGGAGATGCTGCGCTGGGTCGGCCTAGGCGCGCGGCTGGACGCCCTGCCGCCAACCCTGTCCGGCGGCGAAAAGCAGCGCCTCGCCATCGCCCGCGCCGTGGTCGCGCGCCCGCGCCTGATTCTGGCTGACGAACCGACCGGCAGCGTCGACCGGCCGATGGGCGAGAAGCTGATGCGGCTGTTCCAGTCGCTGAACAAACTGGGCGCCACCGTCCTGATCGCCAGTCACGACGAGGCCCTGGCCGAGCGCAGCGGCGCGGCCGTGCTGCGGCTGGAAGGCGGACGGCTGGAGCAGATCGCCGCCGCCGCACCGGAGGGCCTCGCATGATCGGCCGCTTCCGCAGCGCCCAACCCGAGCTGCTCCCGCGCGAGGCGGGCGGCGAACGCTGGCTGGTCGTGGTCATCGCCGTGCTGTGTTTCCTGGCCTCGATCGCCGCCGTGGGCGCCCTGGCCGCCGACCGGGCCGCGCACGGCTGGGCGCGGCAACTGCGGGCCGAAGCGACCGTGCAGGTGCGCCCGCGCGTCGACGAGACCGGCCCGGCCGCCGCCGCCCGCGCCGCCGAGACCCTGGCTGGCGTCGACGGCGTGGCCGAGGCCCAGGCGATGGACCGCAAGGCCGCCGAGGCCCTGCTGCGCCCCTGGGTCGGCGAGGCGGCCCTGCCCGACCTGCCCCTGCCCTATCTGGTCATTGTCCACCTGGACCCGAAAGCGCCCGCCAGCGCCCCCAGCCTGAGCCGCGCCCTGGCCGAGGCCGGGCTGGACGCCACCGTGGACGACCACAGCCTGTGGCGCGGCGAGGTCGAGCGGTCGGCGGGCCTGATCACCGCCCTGGCCGGGGCAGCCTTCCTGCTGATCGCGGCGGCGACGGCGGCGGCCATCGCCTACGCCACGCGCGCGGGCATGGCGGCCCAGGCGGCGGTGATCGAGACGCTGAGCCTGAACGGCGCCTCGGACAGCGCCGTCGCCACCCTGTTCCAGAAACGTTTCGGCCTGCTGGCCGCGACCGCGGGCGCGGCGGGCGCGGGCCTGGCGGCGCTGATGCTGGCCGGGCTGCGCCTAATCGGCGGCGAAGGCGGGCTGACCCCGGCCCTGCCGCTGGCCTGGGTCGATCTGCTGGTGCTGATCGCCTGCCCCTTGCTGGCGGGCGCCGTCGCCGTCCTGGCCGCCCGCCTCACGGCGCTGGCGAAGCTGGGCCAGCGTAGCTAGTTAGTCTCCTATGAAGTTCCTGACGCTGATCGCCGTGGTGGCGCTGATGTGGCTGACGGGCCTGTTCGTCTTCGCCGAGCGGGTGCGCGGCTTCACGCCTGCGCCCGAACCGGCGCGCGCCGACGCCATCGTCTCCCTGACCGGGCCCTCGGCCGAGCGCGTCAACGCCGCCATCCGCCTGCTGGAGCAGGGCAAGGGCGACCGGCTGCTGATCTCGGGCGTCAACCGTGAGGTCCGCCGCCAGGAGCTGCGCGCCCTGACGCCGGGCTCCAGCAAGCTGTTCAACTGCTGCGTCGACCTGGGTTTCGAGGCCGAGAACACCGTCGGCAACGCCCAGGAGATCGCCGCCTGGGCGCGATCCAAGGGCTATGACGACCTGATCGTCGTCACCTCCGACTATCATATGCCGCGCAGCCTGCTGGAGATCCGCGGCGCCGCGCCGGGCGTGCGGCTGACGCCCTACGCCGTCTCCACCCCGTCGCTGGACAACGCCGGATGGTGGCGCGCGACCGAGACAGCGCGGCGCATGACGCTGGAATACATGAAATACTTGGCCGTGCTGGGCCGCGAGGGTATGCACCGCCTGACCGGCCGTCACCCCGAACGCCCCGGCTCGACCGCCGAGGCCGACGCCTCCGAACCGAGCAAGGCCGCCGCATGACGACTGTCCGATCCCTGATCTTCACCCTGTGGCTCTACCTGTCGATGCCGCTGTTCGCCATCGGCCTGTCGCCGGCGCTGCTGATGCCGCACGGCGTCGCCATTGCGGTGATCAAGCTGTGGGCGCGCTTCGTCCTGTTCGGCCTGCGTTGGATCGCCGGGGTCAAGGTCGAGGTGCGCGGGCTGGAGCATCGCCCGACCGGCCCGGCCCTGATCGCCGCCAAGCACCAGGGCATGCTGGACGTCATCGCCCCGTTCGCCTTCCTGGACGACGCCTGTTTCGTGATGAAGAAGGAGCTGATGCCCCTGCCCTTCTTCGGCTGGTTCGCTTGGAAGACGAAGATGATCGCCATCGACCGCGCCGCCCACGCCAAGGCGCTGAAGGACATGGTGCGCCAGACCCGCGCGCGTCTGGCCGAGGGCCGTCAGATCCTGATCTTCCCCGAGGGCACCCGCACGACGCCGGGCGAACCGGCGGACTACAAACCCGGCGTCGCCGCCATCTATCGCGACGTGGACGCGCCCTGCTGGCCCGTCGCCACCAACTCGGGCGTGCATTGGCCGGCTCACGGCTTCAAACGCTATCCGGGCACGGTCGTTTTCGAGTTCCTGCCGCCGATCCCGGCCGGGCTGAAGCGCGCCGCCTTCATGGCGGAATTGGAAAGCCGGATCGAAACGGCCTCAACCGCCTTGTTGCCGCCCAAAACCTAAGCTTTGGAGAGCGAGACCCTATATCATCAGCTGTTGACCTGGGACTCGTTCATGACCGCACACAGCCCCCTCCGCCTCGCGCTGCTGGCGGCGGGCCTCTCAGTCCTGCCAGTCTCGGCCCTGCCTATCTCAGCCATGGCGCAGTCGCAGCCGTTCATCCCGGCTGAGGCTCCTCAGACGTGGAAGGTCGATGTCGGCGGCGGCGTCGTGCGCGGCTTCAGCGCCACCGGCAGCAACAGTGACGAGGCCAACTTCACCGCCTGGGGCTCGGCCTCCTATCGCGACATCGTCTACGCCAACGGTCTGGACGGCCTGGGCTGGAATGCGGTCAAGCGCGACGGCTTCCACGCGGGGGTGCAGTTGCGTCCGCGTTTCGCCGCAGGCGACATCGACGGCATGGATCGCCCGGACCTGGGCGCCGACGCGGCGCTCTACGCCTTCAAACGGCTGCCGGGGAATATCGTCGTCGGCGGCCGTATCCAGCATGACGCCACCGGCGACGACGCCGGAATGGAATACTACGGCTCCATCAGCCACCAGCGCGTGACTCGCGTCGGCCTGCTGCAGACCATGGCCTATATGCGCGGCGCCAGCGACGAGCGGGTTCAGCGCTATTACGGCGTCAGCGCCGCCGAGGCGGCGAGCAGCGGCTTGACCGCCTTCGAACCCTCAGGCGGACTGTCGGCGGCGGGGGCGGCGGCCCTGCTGGCCATCCCGATCGGCGATCGCTACGGCATGGGCGCCTTCGTCAACTACGAACAGCGCCTGGGCGACATCAAGGACAGCCCCCTGATCGAGGACGACTACATCTGGCGCGCCGGTGTGATCGGCGTGGTGCGCTTCAACAGCGGGGACTAGACCATTATCGATCGGGAATAATCCATCCCGATCCAGATCAATGGTCCGCTTAAGTTCTAACGCGTCAGCGCGCCGCGAACTCGCTGAGGGCGTCGAGGACGGCGCGGTTCTGATCCGCCGTCCCGACCGTCACCCGCAGGCAGTCCGGCAGGCCGTAGCTGGCCACGCCGCGCACGATGATCCCCTGGGACTGCAGATAGTCCTGCGCCGCCGAGGCCGGGCGCTTCGCATCCGGGAAGCGGATCAGGATGAAGTTGCCCGAAGCGGGCAGCACCTCAAACCCGAAGCCGCGCATGGCCTGGATCAGGCGCGGCCGCCACTCGGCCACCAGATCGCGCGAGGCCTTCTGGTGCGCCTCGTCGGCCAGGGCGGCGATGGCCGCCTCGATCCCCGGCACGGAGACGTTGAACGGCAGGCGGATGCGGTCGATGGCCTGCTCGACCGCCAGCGGCGCATAGCCGAATCCGACGCGCAGACCGCCCAGACCGTGCAGCTTGGAGAAGGTGCGGGTGACGACGACGTTGGCCGCCGTGCGCGCCAGATCAAAAGCGCTTTCCCAATCCGGCTCGGTCACAAACTCGGCGTAGGCTTCGTCGATCACCAGGATGACATGCGGCGGCAGGCCCGTGTGCAGGCGGCGGATCTCCTCGCCCGTGGCGTAGCTGCCCGTCGGATTGGCCGGGTTCGACAGATAGACCAGCTTGGTTCGCGCATCGACCAGGGCCAGCATGGCGTCGACGTCGGCGCGGAAATCCGGTTCGGCCGCCAGTCTGACCTCGGCCTGACAGGCGCGGGCGGAAATCTGATAGGCGACGAAGGCGTACTGGCTGGTGACGATGTTGTCCCCGGCCTCCAGATAGGTCTGGTTCAGCAGGGCGAAGAC
Organism: Brevundimonas sp. UBA7507; assembly: GCF_002478355.1. Classification (NCBI taxonomy): domain Bacteria; kingdom Pseudomonadati; phylum Pseudomonadota; class Alphaproteobacteria; order Caulobacterales; family Caulobacteraceae; genus Brevundimonas; species Brevundimonas sp. UBA7507. Next base: position 33,748 of record NZ_DLNP01000017.1, read on the forward strand.
CTCGTCCGAGCCGTTGCCGAAGATCAGCCGTTCCGGCTCCAGCCCGTGCGCCTCGGCGACGGCGGCGCGCAGACGGTCGGCCCGGCCGTCGGGATAGAGGTGGATCGAGGACACGGCGGCGGCGAAGGCCTCGCGCGCCTTTTCGCCTGCGCCCAAAGCGTTTTCGTTGGAGGACAGCTTGATCGGCTTGGCTACGCCGGCGATGGCGCTCTTGCCGCCGACATAGGGGGCGATATCCATCACGCCGCGCTTGGGTTGAGGCGCGCCGCCGGACGGCACCTGTTTCGCTTCGGTCATGCGCGCGTCATCCCCTGCCGGCCGCAATGTTCAAAAGACGGGAGCGGCGCCGATGACGCCGGTCAGGCCGCCGGGCGCGCCGTCCAGCCTGATGTCTTCCGCCTGCACATAGCCCGTCAGAACGAACAGCTTCAACCCGCCTCCGCCCGACAGAAATTCGGCCGCCAGACCGGCCTGGCCCAGGGCCTCGACGATGCGCGCATCCCGCCAGCCGCTGTCCGTGACCCAGAAGGTGCGGTCGTCGCCCGTCGGCCCCGGCGTCTCGGTTCCGACCATCAGGGCGCGCGGCGTCCCGGCGGCGTCATCCGGCAGGGCGGCGATCACCTTCAGCATGGGCAGGGCCAGCAGCCGCCCCCACCACGGCCGCGCCGACAGATCGATCAGGGCCCGCGTCTTTTGCGCCACCCCGTCGCGCACGGCGATCAGGGCCTGATCCGCCTCGACCATCGGCCGCGCCGCCAGCCCCCAGCGATCGGCCGCCAGCACCGACGACAGCGCTCCGCTGGCGATCAAGGGCCGCCCGTCCGCCGCTTCCAGCCGCCCTAGCACGGCGCGCACCGCCGCTTTTTCCAACAGGCTCGTTCCCGACAGAACGGCGCGCAGGGCGATGGCGTCGCCGTCGACCGAGCCGCGCGGCCCCGCCGCCAGTCGGGCGCGGACGGCCTCGGCCACGGCCCGCTCCAGCGACAGGCGCGCTTCGTCGACGGGCGGCTCCGTCAGCATCAGAACAGCTGCGGCGCAGGCGCCAGGGCGAACGGCCCCAGATAGGTGCGGCCGCCGCGGAACAGGATGGCCAGCTCCACGCCCTGGCCGTCGTCGCCGGTCCCGCCTTGAGGCGTGGCGGCGGCGGCCTTGGCGGCGGCGGCGCGGTCCAGCGAACCGCCCTGCTGGGCGCCCGCCAGGCCGACGATGGCCGCCAGCGGCTTCTCGGCGCGCACGAAGACCTGACCCTCCAGCTGCCCCTTGGCGTCCGCCGACAGGGCGTCGCTGGAGACGAAGGCCTTGCTCTCGCCCGCCTGAAGCTGGCCCTTCACATCGATGAAGCGTCCGCCCGCCGCCGTCCAGGCGGTCAGCAGCCCCTTGGCGTCCGCCCCCTTGCGCAGGGCCGAGGCCTTTTCGATCACCGCCTCGATCTGGGCGTTCAGCATCCCCGACTGGGTGAAGCCCTCGACCGGGCCGTTCGCGCGGCCCTCGCCGTCGACCAGACGGAACAGCACGTCGACATCATCCGTCGGCGTGTCCGAGCCGACCAGATGCGGCCGCATATAGAACTGCACCAGCGCCGCCTGTTTCAGCGGAAAGGGCTCGGCCTCCGGCAGGGCGGTGAAGACCGGCTTCTCCAGCTCCAAAGCCACATTGGGCCACCGCTGGGTCAGGCCGTGCACGCTCATGCGGATGCCCTCGGCGCGAATGGCGGTCTTGCCCTTTTCGCCGCGCGTGACGGTCAGGCCGTCGGGCGCCGCCAGCACCCAGCGCGTGGGGTTGTAGGCGTTGGCCTGGGCGATCATCTCGGGCGTCGCGATCGCATGGCCGGACGGAGCGACGACATCCAGGTGCTTGATCGTCACCCGCGCGTGCATGGGCCAGCCGGTGGTGGCGATTCCGGCGTGCTTGATGGTCCAGCCGCTCTCCTTCAGTCCGGCGATCTTGGTCTCCATGCGGCGCTCGATCTGCTGGGTCAGGAAGAACCACCAGCCGGTCCACAGGACCAGGCCCACGGCGACGATGACGAAGGGGATGATCAGCCCCTTGCGGCTGTGATGCGGTGCGGCGTCGGTCATGAGCGCGCTTTAGCAGGATGCGCGGCTGCTGACACGTCCTGTCAGCAGGAACAGGCCAGGTTGCCGTCCGTTCGAATCGCAATCTGACAGGAGACGAGGACCATGGAGACGCAACAGCTTCATCGCGGTCGGCTGATCGACCATCTGCAACTGGTGACGCCGGACCTTGAGGCCAGTCGTCGCTTCTACGGCGCGGTGCTGGAGGCCCTTGGCGTGCCGATCGCCGGCGAGGCCGAACGCTTCTTCTGGGCCGACGAACTGTTCGTGTCGGCGGTGGACAGCATAGCGGCGGCGGGGCGTCCGACCGGCCGTTGCCACCTGGCCTTCCAGGCCAAGGATCGCGCCATGGTCGAGGCCTTCCACAAGGCGGGCCTGGCGGCGGGCGGAACCGACAACGGCGCGCCGGGCGAGCGGCCCTATCACCCCGGCTACTACGCCGCCTTCCTGCTGGACCCGGACGGCAACAACATCGAGGCGGTGTTCCACGGCGAGGCCGAGCGTTCCGCCGACAGCGTGGTCGTGACGTTCGAGAGCTAGGCCGATCAGGCGGTTAGGTCCGCCCAGGTCGCCGCACAGGCGCGCGCCGCCTCGTCCGGCGCCAGCTCCAGCAGCAGGCCGCGCTGGCCGCCGTTGATCAGCACCCGATCGAACAGGATCGCCGTCTCGTCGATGAAGGTCGGGACGGCCTTCCTCTGGCCGAAGGGACTGACGCCGCCGACCTTGAAGCCGGTCAGACGCTCGGCGTCGGCGGGCTTCATCATCTGGGCCGACTTGCCCCCGGCTGCGGCGGCCAGCTTCTTCATGCTGACCTCGCAGTCGGACGGCACGACGACGCAGACGGGCTTGGCGTCGACCAAGGTCATCAGTGTCTTGAACACCTGCTCGGGCGCCCAACCCAGGGCCTCGGCCGCCTGAAGGCCCACGCGCGGCGCATCGGGGTCGTAATCGTAGGGATGCAGTTCGAAAGCGACGCCGGCCCTGGTCAGGGCGACAGTGGCGGGAGTGGTGCGCGACATGGTCAGCCGGTCTGCTCCGCCAGGAAGCCCTTGGTCAACTCCACCGTCTCGGCCAGCCCCAGACGCAGCACCTCCGTCCCCGGCGGCAGGGCGGCGAACAGGCGGGTCGGGCAGGCGGCGTCCAGCATGACGAAGACGCCCCGGTCGTCGGCCCGACGGATCAGGCGGCCGAACGCCTGGGCGATGCGCCCGCGCGCCAGGGCGTCGTCCCACGAACGCCCGCCCGAGCCCGTGCCGAACCGCTCGCGCCGCGCCTTGTGCAGCAGGTCCGGGCGCGGCCACGGCACCCGGTCGAAGGCCAGAACGCGAAGGGACCGCCCCGGCACGTCCACCCCGTCCCTGACCGCATCGGTGCCCAGCAGGCAGCTGTCCCGCTCGGCCCGGAAGACGTCGACCAGGGCCCCGACCTCCAGCGGATCGACGTGCTGGGCGTAAAGGGGCAGGCCCGCCCGCGCCAGTTCCGGCCCCAGCCGCTCATAGACCGCCTTCAGCCGCCGGATGGCGGTGAACAGGCCCAAGCCTCCGCCGCCCGCCGCCAGGAACAGTTCGCGCATGGCCGCCGCGATCTGGCGCGGGTCGTCCTTGACCAGATCATTGACGACGATGACCCGGCTGTTGGTCGCATAGTCGAACGGGCTGTCGACCTTCAGCGTCCGCGCCGGTTCGATCAGGCGCGCGGCGCCGGTCCGCAGGCGGGCCAGGTCGAAAGGGTCTTCCGCCGCCGGGTCGGACAGGGTGGCGCTGGTCACCAGCACCCCGTGCGACGGCATGACCACGGCGGCTTCCAGCGGCACGGTCGGGTCGATCCAGTGGCGACGCAGGGCCACGTCGTGGATACGGCCGAAGGCGGCCTCGGCGCTTAGCCAGTCGACATAGTCAGGATCGGGTTCGTCGCCGCCCTCCTCCAGCGCCGCCAGCATGGAGCGCCAGCCGGGCAGGGTCATGCGCGCGCGCCGGTCCAGTCCGCGCAGTGACCCCTCGATGCGGGCGCGGGCGGCGCCGTCCAGTTCGGCCGCCTCCTCGTCCAGAATGTCTTCGAGATGGCGCGACAGGGCCAGCAGGGGCGCCTCGACCGCGGCGATGGCGCGGGCGGCCTCGCGCGCAGCCTCCAGCACCGGCTCGGTGACGGGGCGCAGGGCGCACTCCAGTCCGAACTCGGCGCCGCCGTTCTCGGCCGCCCGGGCGCGCAACTGCTCCAGCGCCGCGACCAGAAACCGCTCGATCGGCCCGATGGGGTTCACCTCGCCCGACGCCGGGGCGATACGGCCTGACACCCCTTCGCCGGGAAGCTGGGCGGCGGCCTGCAGCGCGTCCTTCAGGGCCTTGGCGGCGGCTTCGTTGTCGGCGGTCAGGTCGCCCAGACGCTGTTCCAGCCCGCGCCCGCGACGGCCGCGCCCCTCCGGCCCGCGTATCCAGCGGCGCAGCTCGGCCGCCTCCTGCCCCGACAGGCAGGCGGAGAAGGCGCTGTCGGCGGCGTCGAACAGGTGGTGGCCCTCGTCGAAGACGATGCGTTTCAGCGCCGCCGTCTCGCCGTCCTGCTTCAGCCCCCGCGCGGTTCGCGCGCCGTCGAAGGCCGCCTGCGTCATCACCAGCGCATGGTTGGCCACCACCAGATCGGCGCGGCGGCTGGCGCGGATGGTCTTTTCGACGAAACACAGGCGATAGTGGGGGCAGGCGGCGTGGACGCACTCGCCGCGCCGGTCGACCAGATTGGCCGGGCCCGCCTGATGCATGGGGGCGGTCGCATAGAGGCCGGACAGCCAGCCGGGATAGTCGCCCCCGGTCATGTCGCCGTCGCGGGTATGGGCGGCCCAGCGCGCGGCCAGCGCCATGCCGATCAGGTCGCCGTTCCCCAGCTGCGCCGCCTGCACCATGTCCTGCAGGTTCAGCAGGCAGAGGTAGTTCTCGCGTCCCTTGCGCACCACAGTCTTTCGCCGCCGCTCGGCCTCATCGGGCCACAGGGCGCGGCTCTCGCGGTCGATCTGGCGTTGCAGGGCGCGGGTGTAGGTCGAGATCCACGCTGCGCCTGCGTTGCGCTCGGCCCACAGGCTGGCGGGCGCCAGATAGCCCAGGGTCTTGCCCGTGCCGGTTCCCGCCTCGGCCAGGAGGACGCGCGGGCGCCCCTCTTCATTGCGGGGCGAGAAGGCGTAGGCGGCCTCGGCCGCATAGTCGGACTGGGCGGGCCGCGTCTCGTCCAGACCCGAGGCCTGAAGCAGCTTGTCCAGACGGATGCGGGCGCTCTCGGAATCGACGGCGGACGACCCGGCCTCGCCGCGCGGGGCCTCATCCTCCCACTCCTGAAGCCGCGCCCAGACGTCGAGGCCCGAGCCGCGCTGCTGGCGGCTCCGCAACGGCCCGGCGCGCAGGGCCTGAAGCACGCGCGGCGCCCAGCCCCATCCCGCCCTCTCCAGCGTCAGGGCCAGGGTGTAGGCTTCCTCCCGCCCCGGATAGGCGGGCGCGGCCAGTTCGGCCAGCAGGTCGGCGGCCGCGGCGCGCAGGGCGGCGGCCTGCGCCTCCGCCCCTCTCGGCTCCTCGCGCCCCAGCGCCAGCGCCAGCCCGGTGGCCGACGGGGCGCAGAACCGCGCCGGGCGCACGAAGGCGAACAGTTCGAGCGCATCCAGCATTTCGGGAGAGCGGGGCGGCGGCGCCAGACCCAGACGCCGCGCCGTCAGCCCGGCGTGGGCGACGATGACGTCCCCGCCGGCGAACAGGCCCTCGGCGGCGCCGCGTCCGATCTTGCGCGCGCCCTGATCGTCGCACACGGCGCCGGCCCCCGGCGGTGTGGCCAGCGCAGGCGGCAGGTCGAACGTCAGGGACGACGCGGTGCTGATCTCGGCGGATTCGACAGTCACCCTCATTAGATAGCGCCAGAGGTGACGAAACGGAACGGGAACATGCTATAGGCCTGTCGTGACGCCGCCGATCACTGCAACGCTTCCGCCCCTGTTCGCCGACTGGTTCGCCGGTCGGGGCTGGTCGCCGCGTCGGCATCAGTTGGAGATGGTGGCGGCGGCGCAGGCCGGGCAGCACGCCCTGCTGGTGGCGCCGACGGGCGGGGGCAAGACGCTGGCGGGCTTCCTGCCCAGCCTGATCGATCTGGCCGAACGGGGACCGAGGCCGCAGACGGGGCCGGGATCGGGCGTTCACACCCTCTATCTGTCGCCGCTGAAGGCCCTGACCACCGACGTCGAGCGCAACCTGATGAGACCCATCCGCGAGATCGGGCTGAACATCCACGCCGAAAGCCGCACCGGCGACACCAAACAGTCGAAGAAGCAGCGCCAACGCGACTTCCCGCCCGATATCCTGCTGACCACTCCGGAGCAGTTGGCCCTGTTCTGCGCCTGGGAAGGAGCGAGAGACTATTTCGCCGACCTGAAATGCGTGGTGCTGGACGAGGTGCACGCCATCTGGAGCGGCAAGCGCGGCGACCTGCTGGCGCTGGGGCTGGCGCGGTTGCAGAGGTTCGCGCCGGGGATGCGGCGGGTGGCCTTAAGCGCGACGGTGGACGATCCGCAAAAGATCGCCGACTGGCTCTCTCCTTCTCCCCTTGTGGGAGAAGGTGGCAGGCGGGGCCTGACGGATGAGGGGTCTCGCGACGTTGCCGAGCCCCCTCCCCACCGCGCCGGAGACACCCCTCATCCGAGCCCTTCGGGCCCACCTTCTCCCACAAGGGGAGAAGGGATTCGCGTCGTTCTCGGCGATCCCGGCGCGCCGCCGGTGGTGGATGTGCTGGTCAGCGAAGGCCGCGTGCCCTGGGCCGGCCACACCGGCGTCCACGCCATCCCCGAGGTCTATGACGCCATCAAGCGCGCGGGCCTCAGCCTAATCTTCGTCAACACCCGCTGGCAGGCCGAGTTCGTGTTTCAGTCGCTATGGGCGATCAATGAGGACGATCTGCCGATCGCCCTGCACCACGGCTCGCTGGCCGCCGAGCAGAGACGCAAGGTCGAGACGGCCATGGCGCGCGGCGACCTCAAGGCCGTGGTGTGCACCTCGACGCTGGACCTGGGCATCGACTGGGGCGACGTCGATCTGGTGATCCAGTTGGCCGCGCCCAAGGGGGCCAGTCGCCTGGTCCAGCGCATCGGTCGGGCCAACCACCGGCTGGACGAGCCCTCGCGCGCCTTGATGGTCCCCGCCAGCCGCTTCGAGATGCTGGAGTGCCAGGCCGCGCGGGAGGCCGTGGCCGAAAACGCCTTCGACTGGGAGCCGGAGCATACCGGCACGCTGGACACCCTGGCCCAGCACGTCATGGGCTGCGCCTGTTCCGAACCCTTCGACCTGGCCGAGCTGTTCGCCGAGGTGACGAGCGCGGGGTCCTATCGCAGCCTGACCTATGAGGCCTTCGAGGAGGTGGTCGATCTGGTCGCCACAGGCGGCTATGCGCTGCGGACCTATGACCGCTTCGCCCGCATCGTGCGCACCCGCGACGGCAAGTGGACGGTGCGCAACGCCCAGATGGCCCAGCGGCACCGGATGAACGTCGGGGCCATCGTCTCGGCCGCCAATCTGAACGTGCGCGTCGCCGGGCGGCGTGCGGGCGGCAAGCATCTGGTCTCGGGACGCAAGATCGGCGAGGCCGAAGAGTGGTATTTCGAGCAGATGACGCCGGGCGACACCTTCGTCTTCGCCGGTCAGGTGTGGGCTTTTCAGGGCATGGTGAAGACGGACGCCCTCGTCTCGCCCGCCGTCGATAAAGACCCGAAGATCCCCTCCTACGGCGGCTCGAAATTTCCGCTGGGCACATCATTGGCCGAGCGGGTGCGGCGCATGGTGCAGGACCGCGACCACTGGCGCGTCCTGCCGCCCGACGTGCAGGAGTGGCTGGAACTTCAGGCGGTCCGCAGCGCCATCCCGGAGTCGCAGACCCTGCTGGTCGAAACCTTTCCGCGCGGGACGCGGCATTTCATGGTCGCCTATCCGTTCGAGGGGCGGCTGGCGCACACGACCCTGGCCATGCTGCTGACGCGGCGGCTGGACCGGATGGGCGTCGGGCCTCTGGGCTTTGTGGTGACGGACTATTCTCTGGCCATCTGGTCGATCCGACCGATGGACGGCCTCGATCTGGACGCCCTGTTCGAGCCGGACATGCTGGGCGACGATCTAGAGGCCTGGCTGGAGGAAAGCTTCATGATGAAGCGGTCGTTCCGCAACTGCGCGCTGATTTCCGGCCTGATCGAACAACGCCAGCCGGGGGCGGAGAAGACCGGGCGGCAGGTGACGTTTTCGACCGACCTGATCTACGACGTGCTGCGGCGGCATCAGCCGGACCACCTGCTGCTGAGGACGGCGCGGGCGGATGCGGCGACGGGCCTGCTGGACGTGGCGCGGCTGGGCCAGCTGCTGAGCCGCATCCACGGCCGCATCGTGCACAAGGTGCTCGACCGGCCCTCGCCCTTCAGCGTGCCGGTTCTGGTGCAGATCGGGCGCGAGCGGGTCGGGGGAGACGCCGCCGAGATGATCCTGGACGAAAGCGCCGAGGCCCTGATCGCCGAGGTCATGGAAGACGCGCCCGAGGCGCTGAAGGGGGCGGCGTGATGCGATCATGCTTCCTTCTCCCCTCGTGGGAGAAGGTGGGCGGCGGAGCCGCTCGGATGAGGGGGCTGTTTCAGCGAGCTACATGTCAGACGATGAGGGCGAGGCCTGCAGCCCCCTCATCCGTCTCGCTGCGCGAGCCACCTTCTCCTCCAAGGGGAGAAGGGCGATGAACGCAGCCTTGCGCGCGGCCCTATCCCCGTTCCGCCATCCATGTGGCGGGCTGAAGCTGACGGTCAACGGCGAGCCTTGCGTGCTGCGCTGCTCCGGCGCCCTGTGGTTGCCGACGCATAAGACCCTGATCGCCTCGGACCTGCATCTGGAGAAGGGCTCGGCCTTTGCGGCGCGCGGGCAGATGCTGCCGCCCTATGACAGCCCCGCGACCCTGGCCAGGCTCGAGGCCGAGATCGAGGCGCTGGATCCGCGCACGGTCGTCCTGCTGGGCGACAGCTTCCACGATTCAAAGGCGGTGTCGCGCATGGACGGCGCTCAGCTGACGCGGCTGGAAACCCTGGCCGCCGGGCGCGACTGGATCTGGCTGGAGGGCAATCACGACCTGGACGCCTTGGCCGGCGCGCTGGCCAATCCCTTCAAGCGCCTGCCCGGCCGGGTGGTCGAGACCCTGGCGCTGGGCGGCCTGTTCCTGATCCATGAGCCGCAGGCCGAGCCTACGCCGGGCGAGATCGCGGGCCATCTGCATCCCGCCGCCCGCGTCGCCGCCTATGGCCGGGGCGTGCGCCGCCCCTGCTTCGTCACCGACGGGCGGCGGCTGATCCTGCCCGCCTTCGGCGCCTTCACCGGCGGGCTGGACGTGCGCGATCCCGCGATCGCAGGCCTGTTTCCTAGCCCGCCGCTGACCGCCCTGCTGGGGCGGGACAAGGTTCACGCCGTCGCCTTCGACCGCCTGAGCTGACCAAAGGCGACGGCGGGATCAGCCTCAGCCGACGTGCGGGGTGATGATGCCCAGCGGCAGGGTGGTGACGTTCTTCACCCCGCGCGTGACGATGTGGCTCTCGCAGTTGGAGACGATGCCCAGCGTCAGCAGCTTGTCGCGCAGGAACTGGTCGAAGGCGTGCATGTCGGTGGTGATGATGCGCAAGACGTAATCCTCGCGCCCCGTGATAGTGGCGCACTGCACCACTTCGGGCCAGCTTTCGACGGCCTGTTCGAAGATCTGCAGGTTGTCGCGGGTCGGCAGGCTCAGCTTGACGATGGCGTAGACCTCGAAGTCCAGACCCAGAAGACCAGCGTCCAATAGCGTGACACGCTTGCGTATCAGGCCAGAGTCCTCCAGTCTCTTGATCCGGCGCCAGCACGGCGAGGCTGACAGGCCGACGCGATCGGCGACCTCGGCGACAGACAGGCCTGCGTCCTGTTGAAGGATGTCGAGGATGCGCGCGTCGATAGGGTCGAGGTCGTCGGCCAAAGGCTTTCTCCGAATTAGCTTTCTGCGCAATAAAATACCCCAAAACGCCATTTGGCAAGGGTGTTTTTAGGAGAGCCAACAATCATACGCCATGCTATGCCCTCATCCATAAGGAAACGCGGCCGGTTCAACCGGACGGGAGGCATTGATGAAGAACACCCCGACGCTGTCGCTGCGCGTGCCGGAGCCTTCGGGTCGGCCGGGCGACACGCCTGATTTCAGCCACCTGAAGCTCGATGCGCCGGGCGCGGTCGACCGCCCGGCGGTCAGCACGGCGCCCGCCGAGATGCGCGATCTCGCCTTCCGCCTGATCCGCGTGCTGGACGATGAAGGCCAGGCCGTGGGCCCGTGGGATCCCAAGCTGGCCCCTGAGACGATGCGTCGCGGCCTGAAGGCCATGATCCTGACGCGCGCCTTCGACGACCGGATGCACCGCGCCCACCGTCAGGGCAAGACCAGCTTCTATATGAAGTGCACCGGCGAAGAGGCCATCGCGGTCGCCCAGGGCATGATCCTGAGCCGCGAGGACATGGGCTTCCCCACCTATCGCCAGCAGGGCCTTCTGATCGCGCGCGACTATCCGCTCGCGACCATGATGAACCAGATTTATTCGAACGCCGAAGACCCCATCAAGGGCCGCCAGCTGCCGATCATGTATTCGGCCAAGGACTACGGCTTCTTCACCATCTCGGGCAATCTGGGCACGCAGTATGTTCAGGCCGTGGGCTGGGGCATGGCCTCGGCCATCCGCGGCGACGACAAGATCGCCATCACCTGGATCGGCGACGGCTCGACGGCCGAAAGCGACTTCCACTCGGCCCTGACCTTCGCCGCCGTCTATCGCGCGCCGGTCATCCTGAACATCGTCAACAACCAGTGGGCCATCAGCTCCTTCCAGGGCATCGCCGGCGGGCTTGAGACCACCTTCGCCTCCAAGGGCATCGGCTACGGCCTGCCCGCCCTGCGCGTCGACGGCAACGACTTCCTGGCCGTCTGGGCGGCGACCCAGTGGGCCGAAGAACGCGCCCGCACCAATCAGGGCGCGACGATCATCGAGCTGTTCACCTATCGCGGCGCCCCGCACTCGACCTCGGACGATCCCAGCCGCTACCGCCCCGGCGACGAGCACGAGAAGTGGCCGCTGGGCGATCCGATCGCCCGCCTGAAGCAGCACCTGATCAGTCTGGGCGAATGGTCGGACGCACAGCAGGAAGAGGCCGAGAAGGAAGCGGTCGAGAAAGTCCGCGCCGCCGCCAAGGAATCCGAGGCCATCGGCACCCTGGGCCAATCGCGCCCCAGCGTGAAGACCATGTTCGAGGAGGTCTATGCGACCGAGGACTGGCGTCTGGTCGAACAGCGCCGCGAAGTAGGAGTCTGAGTGATGGCCGAGATCAACGACAAGATTGAAGCCGACATGGTCGACCAGAAGGACGCACCGGCGTCGGTCGCCCCAGAAGCCTCTGCAGCCGCCCCCCCCATTGCGCCGATGAACATGATCCAGGCCCTGAACTCGGCCCTGGACGTCAAGATGGCCGAAGACCCGACCGTCGTCTCCTACGGCGAGGACGCGGGCTATTTCGGCGGCGTCTTCCGCGTCACCGACCACCTGCAGAAGAAGCACGGCCTGAACCGCAGCTTCGACGCCCCGATTTCGGAATCCGGCATTGTCGGCACGGCCATCGGCATGGCCGCCTATGGCCTGCGCCCGGTGGTCGAGATCCAGTTCGCCGACTACATCTATCCAGCCTACGACCAGATCGTCTCCGAAGCGGCCAAGATGCGCTATCGCTCGGGCGGCCAGTTCACCACGCCGATGGTGGTGCGCAGCCCCTACGGCGGCGGCATCTTCGGCGGCCAGACGCACTCCCAGTCGCCGGAAAGCCTGTTCACCCACATCGCCGGCCTGAAGGTGGTGATCCCGTCCAACCCCTATGACGCCAAGGGCCTGTTGCTCGCGGCGATCGAGGACGACGATCCCGTCATCTTCTTCGAGCCCAAGCGCCTGTACAACGGCCCCTTCGACGGCTGGCACGAAAAGCCGGTCAGCCCGTGGAAGGCGCAGGAACTGGCCCAGGTCCCGACCGGCAAATACGTCGAGCCGATCGGCAAGGCCCGCGTGATGAAGGAAGGGTCCAACGTCACCATCCTGGCCTATGGCACCATGGTCTGGGTCGCGCTGGCGGGCGCTGAACATGCGGGCGTCGACGCCGAGGTCATCGACCTGCGCACCCTGGTTCCGCTGGACATCGAGACCATCGAGGCCTCGGTCAAGAAGACCGGCCGTTGCGTCATCGTGCACGAGGCGCCGAAAACCTCGGGCTTCGGCGGCGAACTGAGCGCCCTGGTTCAGGAGCGCTGCTTCTATCACCTGGAGGCGCCGGTGGCGCGCGTGACCGGCTGGGACACGCCCTATCCGCACGCCTTTGAATGGGAATATTTCCCCGGACCGCAGCGGGTCGCCGACGCGCTGAAAGCCGTCATGACGGGAGGTCGCTAAGATGGGTCGTTTTGTTTTCAAGCTTCCTGACGTTGGTGAAGGCACCGCTGAGGCCGAGCTCGTCGGCTGGCACGTCAAGGTCGGCGATACGGTCGCCGAGGATCAGATCGTCGCCGACGTCATGACCGACAAGGCCACGGTCGAACTGACCAGCCCGGTTGCGGGCGTCGTCACCGCCCTGCACGGCGAGCCCGGTCAGATGATGGCCGTGCGCGGCCCGCTGGCCGAGTTCGAGATCGAGGGTGAAGGCAACGCCGCCGCCGACGAACCGGCCGCCGCTGCCCCTGAGCCCGCTCCGGTCGCCGTCGAAGCGCCCAAGGCTGAAGCCGCTGCGGCGCCCGTCGCCGCCGCTGGCGCGAACCACGTCTTCAAACTGCCCGACGTGGGCGAAGGCACGGCTGAGGCCGAACTGGTCGGCTGGCACGTCAAGGTCGGCGACACGGTTCAGGAAGACCAGATCCTGGCCGAAGTCATGACCGACAAGGCGACGGTCGAACTGACCAGCCCGGTCTCTGGCGTCGTCGTCGCCCTGCACGGCGAAGCCGGTCAGCAGATCGCCGTCGGCGGCCCGCTGGTCAGCTTCAAGGTCGAGGGCAAGGGCAATGTCGCCGAAGCCCCTGCCGCCGCTCCGGCGCCTGTCGCCAAGGCCGAGAAGGCTGCGCCGGCGCCTGTCGCCGCACCGGCCGCCAAGCCTGCTGCTGCGCCCAAGGCCGACGCCAAGCCCGTTCCGGCCCTGACCGGCCGCCAGCCGGGCGAGCGCCCGCTAGCCTCGCCCGCCGTGCGCAACCGCGCGCGTGATCTGGGCATCGACCTTGTCTTTGTGCCGGGCAGCGGCCCCGCAGGCCGCATCGAGCACGCCGACCTGGACGCCTTCGTCGCGCGCGGCGGCACGTTCGCCCCGGCCACGGCTTCGGGCGGCTCGCTCTACGCCAGGGCCGAGGGCGCCAACGAAGTCCGCATCATCGGCCTTCGCCGCAAGATCGCGGAGAAGATGGCCGAGAGCGTCCGTCGCATCCCGCACATCACCTATGTCGAGGACATCGACATGACGGCGGTGGAAGAGCTGCGCGCCCACCTGAACGCCCAGAACAAGGGCACAGGGAAGCCTAAGCTCAACGTCCTGCCCTTCATCGCCCGCGCCATCGTCGTGGCCCTGAAGGACCAGCCGAACATCAACGCCACCTATGACGACGAGGCGGGCGTGCTGACCCAGCACAACGCCGTCCATCTGGGCATCGCCGCCCAGACGCCGAACGGCCTGATGGTCCCGGTCGTCCGCCACGCCGAGGCGCGCGACGCCTACGACACGGCCGAGGAGATCGCCCGCGTCTCGGGCGCCGCCAAGGACGGCAGCGCCAAGCGCGAGGAGCTGTCCGGCTCGACCATCACCATCACCTCGCTGGGCACGCTCGGCGGCGTGGTGCACACGCCCATCATCAACCACCCCGAAGTCGCCATCGTCGGTCCGAACAAGATCGAGGAGCGCGTCGTGGTGCGAGGCGGCCAGATGGTCGTGCGCAAGATGATGAACCTGTCCTCCAGCTTCGATCACCGCATCGTCGACGGCCATGACGCGGCGGTCTTCGTGCAGAAGATCAAGACCCTGCTGGAAAATCCGGCGACCTTGTGGATGAACTAGGATGAAGCGCAGCGCGGCTATAGCTCTGACAATAGCCGCGCTGTTGGCGGCAGGCAAAACCAACGCCTGTACGCTTCTTCCCCTGAACTTCACCTTCCTTACCGCCCCCGCAGCATTCGAAGCTGAGGTCGCCGAAGTTCGACGGGTGCAGCCCAGAGAGTGGGAAGAAGGCATGGGTCCCGTGTACGTAGCCAATTTTCGACTTACTGGTCCTGCCCGCTTACGAACCTTGCCAAGCTATCGCTGGGCTACGAAGGATGATTGCGAACCGATTTTCTCCGTTAAAGAAGGTCAACGCGTTTTGCTGCTGCTCGAAGCTGATCCAGCGGAAGCCCAACGTCTCTTCGCCGAGGTCATCACGCCCTCCCACGGCGAAGATACACGCGCGCCCGCCTCCATTGACGGATCAGCTTATCGCGCCCCCATGGAAGTGCATCCGTACACCGACGATCTCTCAAAAATTCAGAATCTCCTAGAGCGCTATCAACGCGAATGACCCAGCTTCTGAAAACCAAAGTTCTGATCATTGGGTTCGCCCTCGCCGCTCTCAGTGCGACCTCCGCCTGGGCCTGCATTCCTGAGCCTCCGCCTCACTGGCCTTCGCTTCTGCGCGCCGATGGTCCAGCACTCTTCATCGGGCGCGTGACAACGGTGGAGCGACTGCAGGAACCTCGTCGCACAGCGACCCTGGAAATCTCGGAATCCAAGGCCACTATCGAGCGTCTGGAAGCGATCCAAGGCCAGCCCAAGCCGACCTATGCCCTGACAGCAGCCGAGAGCGTTCGTCGCCTTGGTGACTACTCCGATATGGTCTGCGTCGATTTTCAGCGCGTGAAAGTCGGCGACCTCGTGCTCGGGATGGAAACCCCGAACGGCGCCGTACACCTTTTTGAACCCCAGCAAATTCCTCCCGAATTCACCTCTCGCATCGAGGCCTATCGTTGACCCAGACCCTGAAAACCAAAGTCCTGATCATCGGCGCCGGGACCGGCGGCTATGTCGCAGGCATCCGTTGCGGCCAGCTGGGGCTGGAGACCGTGCTGGTGGATGCGTCGCCCGGTCTCGGCGGCACCTGCCTGAACGTCGGCTGCATCCCGTCCAAGGCCATCATTCACGCGGCGGGCAAGTTTGAGACGGTGGCCAAGGCCGCGTCTGACGCGGGCACCCTGGGCATCACCGCCTCGACCCCGGCCATCGACCTGTCCAAGACGGTCGAGTGGAAGGACGGCGTGGTCAAGAAGCTGAACGCCGGCGTCGCCGCCCTGCTGAAGAAGGCCAAGGTCAAGGTCATCAAGGGCTGGGCCGACTTCTCGGACGCCAAGACCTGCACCGTCAAAACCGACGACGGCGACATCCGCATCACCGCCGAACACGTCATCCTGGCCACAGGGTCGGAGCCGGTCGAACTGCCCTTCCTGCCGTTCGGCGGCGACGTGATCTCGTCCACCGAGGCCCTGAGCCTGCCCGAGGTTCCCAAGAAGTTGGTAGTCGTCGGCGGCGGCTACATCGGCCTGGAGCTGGGCATCGCCTTCCGCAAGCTGGGCGCCGAAGTCGCCATCGTCGAAATGGCCGAGCGCATCCTGCCGCTCTACGACAAGGCCCTGACCGACCCGGTCGCCAAGTGGCTGGAGAAGCACGGCGTGCAGCTGCTGCTCGGCGCCCGCGCGGGCGGGTTCGGCGACGGCAAGCTGAACGTCACCGACAAGGACGGCAATCCGATGCAGCTGGACGCCGACAAGGTGCTGGTCACCGTCGGCCGCCGCGCGCGGACGAAGGGCTGGGGCCTGGAGAACATGGGCGTGGCCATGAACGGCCCGTTCGTGAAGATCGACGAGCGCTGCGCCACCAGCATGAAGAACGTCTGGGCCATCGGCGACCTGACCGGCGAGCCCATGCTGGCGCACAAGGGCTCGGCGCAAGGCGAAGTCGTGGCCGAGATCATCGCCGGGCATGATCGCGTCTTCGACCCGACCACCATCGCCGCCGTCTGCTTCACCGAGCCGGAGATCGTCTCGGCGGGCCTCGGCCCCGACGACGTCAAGGGCCGCGACGACGTGATTCAGGCGGTCTTCCCCTTCGCCGCCATCGGCCGCGCCCTGGCCATCGAGGCGGGCGAGGACGGCGGCTTCGTCCGCGTCATCGCCTCGAAGACGGACCACCGCCTGCTGGGCGTCCAGGCCGTCGGCCAGCACGTGTCGGAGCTGTCCAACAGCTTCGCCCAGATGCTGGAGATGGGCGCGGTGCTGGAGGACGTGGCCGGAACCATCCACGTCCACCCGACCCTGGGCGAAGCCTTCCACGAGGCGTCCCTGCGCGCGCTGGGCCACGCCATACACATCTGAGAGCGCTATCGCTCGCGACGCGGTCGCTCGCTGCTTGAGCGCAGTCGAGCAGGCCGCGATCGTCGGCCCTTCGGGACCTCCCGACCCGACGCGGCCTGAGCATCCTTCTCCCCTTGTGGGAGAAGGTGGCCCGTCAGGGCCGGATGAGGGGTCTTTCCGAAGCTGGATGAAGGCCGAGGATTTGAGGTCGCGCAACCCCTCATCCGACCTCGCTCCGCTCGCCCACCTTCTCCCACAAGGGGAGAAGGAACAGCTTTACCCGCCTCGGCGTGACCGGGCGGCGAGAGGGCTGGGCGGGGCGCCGGGGCTTCGCCCGGAGAAGATGTGATTTACCGTTTCGACGAAGGCCGACGCCCCGCGCGAAGAGTCGGACATGAGCTCGGGGCAGGCGCCGTTGTTCGCGGCTACCCCCGGCGCCCATGACGGGCAGGCCGCGCGACGACGCGGTCCTGGAACGGTCCGAGTAACCCCCTCGACCCTGGCCGGAGCCTCTCTGGCGGACGGGTCGAACGCCCCGTCGCTAGGCCCCGTCGGCTCCGCGTCCCGATGTCTGCGGCCGGTCGCGCTTGCGCGCGGCTTGAGGCCGCGGAACGGCGTTGGAGGCGTTCGCCTCGTTCCGCCGCCCGCAGGACATCCTGAACCGCCCGCCCGAACCGTCGCCGCCTTCCGCTGGGGTTCCCCTTGCCCGGCGCGCGCGATGGGAGGCCGACGGTCCGACACGGACCCCGTTCTCTCCGCTCCCGCCGCCGCTTCGGTTCGCCGGCCGAGCGAGCCCTCCCCTGCGACGGGACGAGGGGCAGGATGCGGCAGGCGGGAGGTGGGGCGGGGAGATGAGGACGAGCGGGGCGCGGAGGCGGGAAATATCAGGCGCTGCGAAGCCTTGATGTGAAGGCCGGCGGATTTTCCTTCTCCCACAAGGGGAGGCGGTCCCGCTTGCCCACGGCCGACGAAAGACCGACCCTTTGCGCAAACGGGAGGCTTCGATGAGCGCGCAGACCCACTACCTGGCCGTCTTCACCAGCGACAAGACCGGCCCCAAATGGCGGGCCTGGCGCGCCATGAGCGAGGCCGACCAGGCCGAGACGGCCCGCCTCGGCGTCGCCGCCGTCGCCGCCTGGGAGGAGGCGCACCGCGACTCCATCGTCTTTCAGGGCGGCCCGCTGGGCCCGACCAAACGCATCGACGACGACGGCGCCGTGACCGACGTGGTCAACCTGCTGACCGTCTTCATGGTCGTACGCGCCGACAGCCACGAGGCGGCGGCCCGCCTGTTCGAGAACCACCCGCACATGAACCCCTTCCCCTGCGACGGAGTGGAGGTGATGCCGGTGCTGGGGTGAGGCTCAGTCGGCGCCGGGCGGCGGGGTCCAGTTCGGATCAGAAAACCAGTCGGCCGCGAGGTCGCGCCAGTCCGGGTTGTCCTTCTCGATAAGGGCCAGCTTCCAGTCGCGCAGCCATTTCTTGATCCGCCGCTCGCGCCGGATCGCATCCAGCATCAGGGCGTGCTGCGCGAACCAGACCAGACGGGTGCAGTCATAGGCGTCGGTGAAGCCGGGAAAGGCGCGCGTCCTGTGCTTCCACACGCGGCTTTCCAGATTGGAGGTCGAGCCGGCGTAGAGCGTCCCGTTGCGCCCGCTGGCCATGATGTAGGTCGCGATGAAGGTGCGATGGGTCGCCATGCACACAGCCTATGCCGCTCCCCCTCTTTCGTCATCCTCCGGGCCGCGCGCAGCGCGGAACCGGGGGACCCAGCGGCGCCGAAGGCGATCTTAGCGCGGCCGCCGAGCGTGGATCTTTCGCGCTCCCGCGCGCCGCTGGGTCCCCCGGTCTGCGCCGCTGACGCGGCTTGCCGGAGGATGACGAAAGAAAAAAGGGGCCGCAATGACGCGGCCCCTTTCTCGGATCGACGCTGGAAGGCGCGTTAATGCACCCGCGCCTTCCCGATCTCCAGCCCGTCGGCGCCCGCTGATACGGCGACCACGCTGCCGTCCTCAATCTCGCCAGCCAGCAGCTTCTTCGCCATCGGGTCGACCAGTTCCTTCTGGATGACGCGTTTCAGGGGGCGGGCGCCGTACACTGGGTCGTATCCCTTGTCGGCGAGCCAGGTCAGGGCGCTGTCGTCCAGGGCCAGCGTCAGGCGGCGGTCGGCCATCAGCTTCTCCAGACGCGCCAGCTGGATGCGGACGATGCCGCCCATCTGTTCGCGGCCGAGGCGGTGGAACAGGATGATCTCGTCGATGCGGTTCAGGAACTCAGGCCGGAAGTGGGCGCGGACCTGCTCCATGACCAGCGGGCGAACGGCCTCGAC
Organism: Brevundimonas sp. UBA7507; assembly: GCF_002478355.1. Lineage (NCBI taxonomy): Bacteria > Pseudomonadati > Pseudomonadota > Alphaproteobacteria > Caulobacterales > Caulobacteraceae > Brevundimonas > Brevundimonas sp. UBA7507. Next base: position 52,592 of record NZ_DLNP01000017.1, read on the forward strand.
GTCCTCGCCCTCGGGCTGATCGGCCAGATACTGGCTGCCCAGGTTGGAGGTCATGATGATCAGGGTGTTCTTGAAGTCGATGGTGCGGCCCTGACCGTCGGTCAGGCGGCCGTCGTCCAGCACCTGAAGCAGCACGTTGAAGACGTCGGGGTGGGCCTTCTCGACCTCGTCGAACAGGACGACCTGATAGGGGCGACGACGCACGGCCTCGGTCAGGGCGCCGCCCTCGTCATAGCCGACATAGCCGGGAGGGGCGCCGATCAGGCGGCTGACCGAGTGCTTCTCCATGTATTCGGACATGTCGATGCGGGTGATGGCGTTGTCGTCGTCGAACAGATAGCCGGCGAGCGCCTTGGTCAGCTCGGTCTTGCCGACGCCCGTGGGGCCCAGGAAGAGGAAGCTGCCTAGCGGCTTGTTGGGGTCGTTCAGGCCGGCGCGGGCGCGGCGCACGGCGTCGGAGACGGCGGCCAGGGCCTCGTCCTGACCGACCACGCGGCGGCCCAGTTCGTCCTCCATCTTGAGCAGCTTCTCGCGCTCGCCCTCCAGCATCTTGTCGACGGGCACGCCGGTCCAGCGGCTGACCACGGCGGCGATCTGTTCGCCGTCGACGACCTCGGGGGTGAGCGGGGCGGCGACCGCCGCCGGGGATTCGGAGTCCGCGAGTTGCTTCTCCAACTGCGGGATCTGGCCATAGGCGATCTCTGAGGCGCGGCCGAGGTCGCCGGCGCGCTGGGCGGCGGCCAGTTCGGCGCGCAGACGGTCCAGGGTCTCACGCAGTTGCGCGCCCTGGCCCACCTTGTCCTTTTCCGACTTCCAGCGGGCGGTCATGTCGTCCGACTGGCCCTCGAGGTCGGCGATCTCGTCCTCCAACTTCTCCAGACGCTGCTGCGAGGCGCTGTCGCTCTCCTTCTTCAGGGCCTCGCGCTCGATCTTGAGCTGGACCAGACGGCGGTCGATCTCGTCCAGAGCCTCAGGCTTGGAATCCACGGCCATGCGGACGCGCGACGCGGCCTCGTCGATCAGGTCGATGGCCTTGTCCGGCAGGAAGCGGTCGGTGATGTAGCGGTTCGACAGGGTGGCGGCGGCGACGATGGCGCTGTCGGAAATGCGCACCCCGTGGTGGACCTCGTACTTCTCCTTAAGGCCGCGCAGGATCGACACCGTGTCCTCGACGGTGGGTTCCGAAACGAAGACCGGCTGGAAGCGACGGGCCAGGGCCGCGTCCTTCTCGACGTGCTTGCGGTATTCATCCAGCGTGGTGGCGCCGACGCAGTGCAGTTCGCCGCGCGCCAGGGCGGGCTTCAGCAGGTTGGAGGCGTCCATGGCCCCGTCGCCCTTGCCCGCGCCGACCAGGGTGTGCATCTCGTCGATGAAGAGCACGATCTGGCCCTCGGCGGCGGCGACCTCGTTCAGCACGGCCTTGAGGCGTTCCTCGAACTCGCCGCGGTATTTGGCGCCCGCGATCAGGGCGCCCATGTCCAGCGACAGGACTTTCTTGTCCTTCAGACTTTCCGGCACGTCGCCGTTGACGATGCGCAGGGCCAGACCCTCGACGATGGCGGTCTTGCCGACGCCGGGTTCGCCGATCAGGACGGGGTTGTTCTTGGTGCGGCGGGCCAGCACCTGAATGGTGCGGCGGATTTCTTCATCGCGGCCGATGACGGGGTCGACCTTGCCGTCGCGCGCGGCCTCGGTCAGGTCGCGGGCGTAGCGTTTCAGGGCGTCGAAGTTGTCCTCGGCGCCGGCGCTGTCGGCGGTCTTGCCCTTGCGGATTTCGGCGACGGCGTCGTCCAGCTTCTTGGCCGTGACCCCGGCGGACTTCAGCGCCTCGGCGGCGGCGCCGCCCTCCTTGGCGATGGCGGCCAGCAGGCGTTCGGTGGTGACGAAGGCGTCGCCCGCCTTTTTCGCGGCCTCCTCGGCGGCGTTGAAGACGCGGGCGGTGTCGCCGTCCAGATAGATCTGGCCCGAGCCGCCCGAAACCTGGGGCCGCTTCTTCAGCAGGCCCTCGGTGACGAGTTCGACGGCGGACGGGTCGCCGCCCGCCTGGTCGATCAGCTTGCGGGCCAGGCCGTCGCGCTCCTCGAGCAGCACCTTGAGCAGATGCTCGGGCGCGAACTGCTGGTGGCGGCGGGCCAGGGCCAGCGACTGGGCGGACTGGACGGCCTGTTTGGCGCGGTCGGAATAGAGGTCGAGATTCATGTCGTTCGGTTTCCCCTCGGGAGGCGGATTTCGACTCAATGCGCCCTTTCACGAAGCGACGCCTTGAGCTGTCGCAAAGGAGGTGGGTGTGGCCTATGGGACACGCAAGAGGTCCGACCCGCGATTGATGACGCCGCCCCTCCCGGCCTAGCCTAGCCTTAGGAAGAGGATGGAATTCGCCGATGCAGCCGCCCGTCGATCCGACCGTGGTCCTGCCGTTCCTGGCGGCGGTGGCGCTGATGGAGCTGACGCCCGGCCCGAACATGGGGTGGCTGGCGCTGGCGTCCCTGTCGCAGGGGCGCGCGGCCGGGCTGGCCGCCGTGGCGGGCGTCACCCTGGGCCTGACGCTGTGGATGGTCGCCGCCGCCTTCGGGCTGACGGAAGTGGTGCTGCGCTGGCCCGCCTTGTATCAGGCCATCCGCTGGGCGGGCGTAGGCTTCCTGCTGTGGCTGGCCTGGGACGCCTGGCGCAGTGCGGGCGACGGCGCGGGCGTCGCCCCGGTCGCGATGCGGCGACGCGCCCTGTTCCGACGCGGCCTGATCGGCAATCTGCTGAACCCCAAGGCCGCCTTGCTCTATGTGGTGCTGCTGCCCGGCTTCATGCGCCCCGACCACGGCTCGACCCTGGCGCAGGCCCTGACGCTAGGCGCGCTGCACGTTCTGGTCAGCGTCGTCGTCCACACGACCATCGTGCTGACGGCGGCGCGCGCGGGCGGCGCCCTGCTGACCCGCGCCCAGGGTCCGATGCTGCGCGCCGCCATGGCCCTGGGCCTGGTCGCCATCGCCGCCTGGACCGCCTGGGAGACGCGAGCCTGAGCGGATCCGAAAGGAAAGCGCGGCGCATGGAACCTTAAGCGTTGCCGTGCGCTTGGAGGCCATGCTGAGCTCAAAAATGAACCCTCGGGTCTTCTGGGGGGCCAGCGCCATCGCGGGCGGACTGCTGCTGCTCGCCCTCATGGCGCCCGCGACGTCCGACCTGTTGTTCGGACGCGCCCAGGCCTGGGTGGTGGAGACGTTCGGCTGGTTCTACGTCGCTTCGGTCGCGGGCTTCATGCTGTTCGTCGCGGCGCTGGCCCTGGGGCCGACGGGGCGGTTGAAGCTGGGGCCGGACGACGCCGAGCCGGACTTCCCCTATGTCTCATGGCTGGCGATGCTGTTCGCGGCAGGCATGGGCATCGGCCTGATGTATTTCGCCGTCGCCGAGCCGGTCCAGCACTACATCGCCCCGCCCGAGGCGCAGCCCGGCACGCTGGAAGCCGCCCGCGAGGCCATGGTCATCACCTATACCCACTGGGGCGTCCACGCCTGGGCCATCTACGCCGTGGTGGGTCTGAGCTTGGCCTATTTCGCGCACAGGAAGGGACTGCCCCTGACCATGCGGTCCAGCCTCTATCCCCTGCTGGGCAAGCGGGTGAACGGCTGGCTGGGCGACCTGGTCGACATCTTCGCCATCTGCGGCACCCTGTTCGGCATCGCCACCTCCCTGGGCTACGGCGTGGCGCAGATGACTTCGGGCCTGAACTACGTTTTCGGCCTGCCCAACGACGTGATCATGCAGGTGGGACTGATCGTCGTGGTGATGGGCGCGGCGACGATCTCGGTGCTGACCGGCGTGGACAAGGGCGTGCGGCGGCTGTCCGAGCTGAACCTGTTCATCGCCGTCTGCCTGATGCTGTTCGTGCTGATCGTGGGGCCGACGCTGTTCCTGCTGCGGGCCTATGTGCAGAATTTCGGCCTCTATCTGGACCACTTCTTCGAGCGCACCTTCACCCTCTACGCCTATGAGCCGCGCGCCTGGATGGCGGACTGGACCCTGCTGTATTGGGCCTGGTGGATCTCCTGGTCGCCGTTCGTGGGCATGTTCATCGCCCGCATCTCACGCGGACGGACGGTGCGCGAATTCCTCATCGGCGTGCTGCTGGTGCCGTCGGGCTTCACCTTCCTGTGGATGACGGTCTTCGGCAACACCGCCATGAGCCTGGACCTGGGCGTGGCGGCGGGGGCGATCTCGGACGCGGTGCAGGCGGACCTGTCGACGGCCCTGTTCCGTTTCTTCGAATTCCTGCCGGGCACGGCGATCACCTCGGTCCTGGCCATCGCCCTGGTGGCGGTCTTCTTCGTCACCTCGGCAGACTCAGGCTCGCTGGTGATCGACACCCTGGCCTCGGGCGGGGCCGAGGAGACGCCGCGCTGGCAAAGGGTCTACTGGTGCGGAATGGAGGGGCTGACGGCGGCCCTGCTGTTGTTGGCCGGGGGCCTCGGCGCCCTGCAGGCGGCGACCCTGGTGGCGGCCCTGCCCTTCGCGGTCATCATGATCCTGGCCTGTTTCGGCCTGGCGCGGCAGATGAACGCCGACCTGAAGGGCGAGGCCGTCGAGACCGAGGCGCCGCCCCTGCGCGAACAGCTCAAGCGCATCCTGGCCCCGGCCAGCCGTCGCGACATCGACCGCCAGATCGCGCGCCACGGCGTCCCAGCGCTGGAAGAGGTGCGCGCCGCCGTCGCCGCCGAAGGGCTGGAGAACAGCGAGGTGCAGAGCGACGACAACGGCGTCTGGCTGAGAGTCGAGCACGCCAACGGACGGGACTTCCTGTATCGGCTGGGCGCGCGCTCGCGGCCCCTGCCCGCCCTGACCGCGCTGGAGGCGCCCGAAAGCCGCCGCGCCCTGGAATGGCGGCTGAGCGCCGTGACCGGCGACGGCACGCGCCCGCGCGACGTGACCGGATTCACCCGCGCCCAGATCGTGGCGGACGTGCTGGAGCATCTGCAAAGGTGGCGGCTGGCGGCGTAGGACGCTTTACGCCCCTTGGCCCGACGGACGGGCGGCGTTAGCGTCGCCGTTCAGTCTTCGGGAGCGTCCTTGATGTCCATCCGCCTGTCGCGCCGCGCCGCGCTGATCTCTTCCGCCGTCGGCGCCGCCGGCGCGGCCCTGCCCGCGACCGGCTGGGCCCAGACCAGCGCCGATACGCGTTCCGACGACGAGATCGCCACCGCCGCCGACGCCTGGGTGCGGCGCTGCATGGCCGCCTGGCCGGACCAGCCCGCCGTCTCCCTGGCCCTGGTGCGCGACGGCAAGACGGTGCTGGCCAAGGGTTATGGCGTGCGCCGTCAGGGCAAAAATGAACCCGCCGACGAGCACACCCTGTTCGCCATCGCGTCGAACTCCAAGAACGTCACCGCCGCCTGCCTGGCCATCCTGGTCGACGAAGGCAAGGTGAAGTGGGACGAGCCGATCCGCACCTATCTGCCCGGCTTCACCCTGTCGGCCCCGATGGTGGGCGAGCGCATCACGGTGCGTGATACGCTGAGCCACCGCGCCGGTTTCGGCCTGGGCGCGGGCGACCTGCTGTTCTGGCCCAACAGCGACCGGACGCGGGCCGAGGTTCTGGCCCAGGCCGCCTTCGTGCCCATCGAGGACGGCTTTCGCGAGGACTACCATTACTGCAACCTGATGTTCGTGGTGGCGGGCGCGGTGATCGAGAAGGTCTCGGGCCTGTCCTGGGAGGCCTTCGTCCAGACCCGCATCTTCGACCGCGTGGGCATGAACGAGAGCGTGCCCCTGGCGCGTCTGGCCGACCCGAAGAAGAGCGCCCTGCCGCACGGCCGCGTCGGTCCGCCCCTGCGCTATCAGGGGGCGATGACCCAGATCGCCGAGTCGATCGTCGAGGTGTGGAACTGGGATTCGGCGGCGGCGGCGGGCGGCATCTGCGCCAGCGCCCACGACTGGGCCAAGTGGATCGCCGTGCGCCTGAACGACGGCAAGCTGGCCGACGGCTCGCGCCTGTTCTCCGAAGCCGCCGCGAAGGAAATGTACAAGCCCAACATCGTGGTCTCCTCGTCCAACGGACCGACGGCGGCCCTGCCCAACCGGGCCGTGGCCTCGACCTACGCCATGGGCTTGCAGGTGCAGGATTATCGCGGCGAGCGGCTGGCGACCCACGGCGGCGGCTCGCCCGGCGGCATCTCGGCCACGGTGCTGATCCCCGGCCGCAAGATCGGCTTCTCGGTCTTCACCAACGCCGAAGAGAGCTTCCTCTTACGCGCCCTGCGCTCGGGCCTGTCGGACATCGCCATGAACAAGGTCGACGTCGACTGGATCGCCGATTCCAAGCGGATTGAGGCCGAAGGGACCGAGAAGTCGCTGAAGGCCGCCGTGGAGATCGACGCCAAGCAGGCGGCGGGCGCCCCGCCCTCCTTGCCGCTGGAGGCCTACGCCGGAACCTGGCGCGATCCCTGGTACGGCGACATCGTCATCGAGCCGAAGACCGAGGGGCGCGGCCGCAACCGCAAGTCCGGCCTGTGGCTGCGCTTCACCCACACCCCGGCGCTGCAAGGCTGGCTGGAGCCCTATGACGGCGAAACCTTCCGCACCCGCTTCCCCGACAAGCGCGAAGAGGACGCCTTCATCACCTTCAGCATCGCCACGGCCAAGCCCGCCACGGCCACGGTCAAGGGCGTCTCGCCGGACATCGACTTCAGCTACGACTATCAGGATCTGCGGCTGACGCGGGTCTGAACGCCCTAACCCTTCTCCCCTTGTGGGAGAAGGTGGCCCGTCAGGGCCGGATGAGGGGTCTTGCGACGTGGATGAGGGTGATGCAGCTGCTCGCCAGAAACCCCTCATCCGTCTCGCTTCGCGAGCCACCTTCTCCCACAAGGGGAGAAGGATTCAGGTCAGCGCGCCGGGCGTTGGCCGGCCTCCAGGATCGGCATCCCCGCCTCGGTGGGGATGTAGATGGTCTGGCGGCCTTCCTTGCCGGCCGTCTCCTGCAGCATGTTGATGTAGGACCAGCGCAGATAGGCCTCGGGGCCGCCCAGGGCCTCGGCCATGATGCGGTTGGCCTCATTGGCACCCTTGGCGCGCTCGATCTCGGCGGCGGCGGTCAGCTTGGCCGAGTCCAGGGCGGCCTGGGCCTCTAGCACGCGGATGCGGCGGTTCTGCACCGCCTCTTCATAGGCCGCCTTGCCCGCCATCTGCTTGGAATAGACGTTGTAGGTGGGGAAGCCGATCAGCACGACCGCCAGGACGACGGCGATGGCGATGATGGATCCGATCGTGAGGCCGACGCCGCGCATGAGGGTGCTCCGAGAGTAAAGGCGATGAGGCGCTCAGGGTGAAGGGCGCGCCCCTGCACGGTCAAGCTGCGATCAGCGCGTCAGCTCCAGAATGTCGAGCTTGGATTCCTGCTTGGGAAAGGGAATGACCAGGCGCCAGCGCTGCGGACCGATGCGCTCGAACACGCCCAGCTGGTCGCGCTCGGCCTTGGCGCCGTAGGCGGGGAAGCCGGTCTCGTCGCCCCAGGCCTGGGCGCCGACATAGACCAGGCGTCGATCAGTGTCGGGATAGAGCAGGCCGCGCGTGCGCTGGCTGCCCGTGGTCTTCTCCAGGATCAGGTCGCCGCCGGGCGTCAATTCGACGCGGCAGCGGAAGGCCGGATAGGCGACATAGGCCAGGCCCTGCGCCTCGCGCGCGCCCAGTTTGACCGTGCGGCAGCGGTAGTCGCCCGGCGGCGGCTGAAGACGGCCGGCCTGTGCGGCGTTGGGATCGACCAGGACGCCGAGAGATTCGACCTCGTCGGCGAAGCCGCGCGCCTCGGCCTCGGCGCGGGCCAGGCTCCAGGCCTGATCGAGGCGGCCCAGCAGGCTGGCGTCGGCAGGCGCGGCGACCGCACGCCAATCGTCGCCGCCGCCCTGCTCGCCGGGAGACGGGGACGGCGCCGCAGTCCCAGGCGGAGGCGATACGGCTTCAGACGGCGCCGCGACAGGCGCATCCGGCGAAGAAGCGGGCGGCGGGGTCGGCGCGGCGTCGCGGTCGCAGCCGGCCAGGGCGAGGACGCTCGCGAACAGGGCGGCGTTGACGGGGCTGAAGCGCATCGGGCTCTCTACTGTCATCCCGCCCTAACGGACAGGAACGGCGACGGTTCAGCGCGACGGCGGCGCCGGGACCAATTCCAGCAGGTCGAGGTTGGATTCCGCCGCCGGCCAGGGCGTGACCAGGCGCCAGCGCCGCTCGCCGATCCGCTCCAGCACGCCGACCAGGTCGCGTTCGGGCCGCTGGCCATAGCTGCGGGCCGTCGGTTCGGACGCCAGGGCCATGGAGCCGAGGAAGACCATTTCACGGTCGTTCTCGGGGAATAGCAGGCCTGCGGGACGTTGCGAGCCGGTGCGCTTGATCAGCTTCAGACCGCCGGGGGTCTGTTCGATGCGGCAGGCGAACCAGCCGTAGACCACATAGCCGAGCCCGCCTTCATCCCCCTGCGAGCCCAGTTTGACGGTGCGGCAGCGATAGGCGCCGGGCGGCGGGGCGACACTGGGACGGGCGGCGTCGGGATTGATCAGTTCGCCCAAGGCCGACAGGTCACCCGAACCGGGCTGGCGGCGAGCCTGTTCCAGCGCCAGACTCCAGGCGGCGGCGCGGCGCTGATAGCGGTCGCGATCCGCAGGGGTGATGACGCCGCGCCAGTCGTCCAGCACGGCGCCGACGGGCGCGTCGGGCGCGGCCGGAACCGGCGGGAGCGGCGGCGGCGGAGGCGGCGGGGGCGTCGTGGCGCAGGCGGCCAGGGCCGCCGAGCCCAGAGCCGGGCCGATCAGGGTCTTGAACAGGGGCTGGAAAGCGAGCCGGAAAGGTCGGGTCGGCGTACGCGGCATATCAGTCTTCTCAAGCGACGGGGATCGAAAGCCCCGTTTCTCTTTAGGAAGCCGCCATGAGGCGCGGCGTCAACCCCGCCCGTCGTCGCGACCGCGTGAAGTCGTCAGGCCTGCGCCGCCTTGGGCATGGTCGGCGAAGAGGCGTCAGACGGCGCCAGAAGACGCGACAGTCCTGCGGTCAGATCGGCGAGTCCGATCGGTTTGATCAGGTATTCGGCGAAGCCCGCCGCCTGCGCGCGTCGCACCTCGTCCGGGGCGATCGCCGCCGACAACGCCATGACGGGCAGGTCGCGGGTCAGCGGCTCCTGCGCCAGGGCGGCCTTGACCGCCAGGCCCTGACCGCCCTGCAGGTCGAGATCCAGGATGACGGCGTCGGGCCGAAGGTCGCGCGCCAGCTCCGCCCCCTCCTGCGCGGTCGCTGCGACGTGGAGCTGGATCTGACCCGCCCCGTGCAGCAGATGGCGCATCAGGGCGACCGCAGCCGCGTCCTCGGCGATATAGAGCAGGACCGCGTCCGGCAGGCGCGGCCAGGGCGAGGCGGCGGGGAACTCGGCCTGACGCCGAGGTGAAGCCGGCAGGCGCAGGGTGAAGGCCGCGCCCTCGCCTTCCCGGCTCTCGACCGTCAGATCGCCGTCCATGGCGGCCGCCAGACGGCGCGCGGCGGCCAGGCCGACGCCCGCGCCGTCAGCCGAGGAGGCGGCGCGGCCGCGCCGGGCGAAAGGGTCGAACAGGGTTTCGATCCGGCGCGGCGACAGGCCCGGCCCGGTGTCGCGCACGGTGATCCAGACCTCCTGGGCGAGGCGGCGGCCTTCGATCGCCACCGTCCCGCCGCGACGATTATGCTGCACGGCGTTGCGGATCAGACGGGTCAACACCTGATCCAGGGCGCGAGGCTCGGCCTGGACCGTCAGCCCGGCCTGAAACGGAGGCGGACGCAGATCGACCCCCGCCGCCTCGGCCTGACCGGCCAGGGACTGGCAGATGCGCCGGGCGATCAGCAAAGGGTCCAGGCGCTCGCGCGCGGCCGCGACGCCCGAGGCGTCCGCAAAGGCGGTCAGCCCCTCGACCAGAGTCCGCAGGCGAGTCGCGCCATCGTGAATCTGCTCGACGGCCTGACTCTGACGACGGCTGAGCGGCTCATTGACCGCATTGATCCGCAGCAGATCGGCGAAGCCCAATATGGCGTCGAGCGGCCCGCGCATCTCACGGCTGAAGGCGGCGAGCAGGGCCGTATGGGTGCGGCGTCCGGCCGCCTCGACCGCCTGGGCGCGCAACAGGCGCGCCTCGACGTCGCAGGCGGCGCCTTCCAGATCAGCGATGCGTCGTCGGGCGGCGGCGAGCTGGCGGTCATGCAGCCGCTGCACCGCGCGAATGCGCCCATGGGCGCCGATCGACAGCCTGACGCCCGCGACGCCCGTCGCCAGTCCGAGGGCGATCGCCAGTAGAACGAATTCCATCACACGTCCTCCCGATGGATCGAGAGTGACGCGCAAATAGTTGTATTAGAGTGAACACACCCGCGAGGGTTGTTCAGTCGCCCTATTCGTCGTCGGCGACCGTCTCAGTCTTGCGGCGCGGACGGCGGGTGCGCGGGGCGGGCGTCTCGTCGTCCTGGGCCGCTTCCTCGATCGCCGCGGGGCGGGTCAGGAAGCCCGGCAGAGCCGCGGCGTCGTCGCCGGCCGCCTCATCCTTGGCCGCAGCGGCGCGAGGACGGCGCGGGGCGCGCGGCGCCTTGGCGACCGGCGCGTCGGCGTCCGCACCGGCCTCGACGGCGGGCGCCTCATGCGCACGCTCTTCGGTCGGAACCTCGGACGCAGGGCCGCCGTCCTGACCGGACTCATCGGCGTCGGCGATCTCGGATTCGCCGTTCTCGAAACGACGGTTGCGCTCCTCGCGGCGGCGCTCCCAACGCTCGCGGCGGGATTCGCGGCGGCCGCCTTCGCGGTTGTCGCCGTCGCCGTTTTCACGCGGTTCGCGGGGTTCACGCGGCTCACGGTCGCGGTTGGCCTCGCGCTCGGCGCGTTCAGCCTGACGGCGAGCCTCTTCCTCGACGCGGCGCTCCTCGGCCTGCTGGGCGGCGATGATGGCCGCCGCCTGGGCGCCCGACTCGTCCTCGAAGTCGATGTCGAAGCCCTGGCCCGCCTGTTCGCGCTGGGCGATCTCGCTGACCGAGCGCTGCGGCTGGAGCGCGCGCAGGACGCGGAAATAATGTTCGGCGTGCTGGGTGTAGTTCTCGGCCAGAACGCGGTCGCCGGCGGCCGCGGCGTCGCGGGCCAGCTGCATGTAGCGTTCGTAGACGGTCTGGGCGTTGCCCCGGACCTTGATGTTCTCGGGGCCTTGCGAGTCCCACGAACGGTTCGGATTGGTCGCGTTGGCGTTATTGCCGCCGCCGGGCTTACGGTTGCGTCCGCGTTGACGCTTCATGCCCTTGAAATCTCTCATCGGAGCTTACCGTGCTGGTGCGGGCCGCCGTCGCAGAAGACGGGCGAGACCCTGTTCGTCGTTCCGTTCGTTCGGGGCCGATCCCCGGTGCGAGCTGTTCGGAAAACCGTGCGTCCCCCGTGGTCCGCCACGTCCGTCTGAGGGGCGCGGCCGTCACTGAACTCCGACACGCTTAATCGAGCGAACCGGCTCGAAAAGGGTGCGTCTGAGTGGGGAACACCACGGACTTAGCGCGCGCCGAGACGCTTTCCAAGGGTTTTTATTGCAACGGCGCTTCGGCTTCGGGGATCGGGCCCACGCGCGGGTCCGGGCCGTTGGTGACGACGCGGTCGCGATCCGACAGATCCTTCACGACCTTGACGTCGGTGAAGCCCGCCGCTTCGAACAGGGCCTTGACCGCCTGGCCCTGGTCCCAGCCGATCTCGACGGCGAAGACGCCTTGCGGGCGCAGGATGCGGGCGATCTCGGGCGCCAGGTCGCGATAGGGCTGCAGTCCGTCAGGGCCGCCGTCCAGCGCCAGATGCGGATCGTGCTCGCGCACCTCGGGGTCCAGACCGGCGATGTCCGCGGTCGGGATATAGGGCGGATTGGACACCACCAGGTCGAAGCTGTCGTCGGCGAAGCCCGCCGCCCAGTCGGTGCGCATGAAGGTGCAGCGATGGTTCAGGTCCAGATTGGCCGCGTTCTCGCGCGCCACGGCGATGGCCTCGGTCGAGATGTCGGTGCCGACGCCGCGCGCGCCGCGCCGCTCGGCCAGGGCGGCCAGCAGGATGGCGCCCGAGCCCGTGCCCAGGTCGGCCATCTCGAAGGTCGAGTTCGGCGGGAAGGCGCGGACGATGACGTCCACCACCGTCTCGGTGTCGGGGCGCGGGCTGAGCACGTCGGGGGTGACGTTCAGCATGATCTTCCAGAAGCCCTTGCGCCCCAGGATGCGCGACACCGGCTCGCGGCGCAGGCGGCGATGCACCATGGCGTCCAGCGCCAGGGTTTGCTCAGGCGAGAGCGCACGGTAGGGGTCGTTCAGGATGTCGACGCGGCCCGCGCCCGTCGCCGCCTCGAGCATCAGACGGGCGTCGATGGAGGGGCTGTCGATGCCGGCGGCCTTCAGGCGCGCCTGGGCGCCTTTCCAGGCGGTCAGCAGGGTCGGTTGGGTGTTCTGATCGGACATTCCGGGTGATTGGGGTCTGCGACGGATGATTTCAAGACGGAACGGCCCGACAGCGTGGCCGTTGAAGGGCGAATGGGGATGAAACCACAGTCGAATCATCGCGCGTCGCGCGCCTGGAAACGTCGTCCGGCGCGTCGCGCGCCCGGCGCGGCCAGCGGGCTGCTGCGCTATCTGGCCGCCGCCGCGGGCGGACTGGCGACGGGCGCGACGGCGGCCCACCTGCTCTACACTCAAGGCCATCGCTTCGGCCTGGAGCTGCGCCCCCCGCGGCCCGAGCCCCTGCCCCCGCGCGATCCCACGCCCGAGGACTATGACGCCGAAGAGCCCGGCCGCGGCCGCCTGGCGCGCCGCCCGCTGGAGATACCGCACAAGGGCTGGGTCGACATCCTGTGGCGCACGGTCATGGGCTATTTCGGCGATCGCGTCGGCTTCGTCGCCGGGGGCGTGACCTTCTTCCTGCTGCTGGCCCTGTTCCCGACGCTGGGCGCCTTCGTCACCATCTACGGCCTGTTCGCCGATCCGGCCGACGCCTGGAGCCAACTCAGCTTCCTTTATGAGGTGCTGCCGTCGAACGTGGCTCAATTCCTGGGCGCCGAGATGACGCGGCTGGCGGGCAACTCGACCGGCCAGCTGACCTTCACCCTGATCTGGACCCTGCTGCTGTCGCTGTGGGCGGCCAACGGGGGGATCAAGACCCTCTTCTACGGCCTGAACCTCGCCTATCACGAGGTCGAGCGGCGCAATATCGTCATCTACAACCTAGTGTGCATGGGCTTCACCGTCTCGGCCATGGCGGCGGTGATGCTGAGCTCGGCCCTGGTGGTCGGCGTACCCGTGGTGCTGGCCGTGTTCGGCCTGGAGGACGAGTGGGCCTATCTGGCGCCGCTACGCTGGCCCCTGTTGTTCCTAGGCTATGTCGGGGCGCTGGCCCTGATCTATCGTTACGGGCCGAGCCGGGCGCGGGCGCGCTGGCGCTGGCTGACGCCGGGAGCCCTGTTCGCGGCCAGCCTGAGCCTGCTGGTGTCCTTCCTCTTCAGCTGGTTCCTGACCACCTTCGTGCGCACCGATTCCTACGGCCCGCTGGCGGCGGCCATGGGCTTCCTGCTGTGGACCTGGTTCTCGGTGCAGGTGATCCTGATGGGCGCGCGGCTGAACGCCGAGATCGAACACCAGACCGCCCATGACACCACCACGGGCGCGCCCCGGCCGATCGGCGAGCGCGGCGCTGTGATGGCCGATTCGGTCGGTCCCCGGCGCGGCAATCCCGCCGCCCTGGCCTTCACCCTGAAATACGCCGAGGCGCTGGGCGATCGGGTGATGCGGCGGCGGATGAAGAAGCGGCGCTAGACGCGCGCTAGGCCGGCCGTCGCGCCCGCAGGGCCTGGATGATGGTGCCGTCGTCCAGCCAGTCCAGCTCGCCGCCGACAGGCACGCCGCGCGCCAGCGACGTGACCTGCACCCCCGCCGCCGACAGGCGTTCGGCCAGATAGTGCGCCGTGGTCTGGCCGTCGACGGTGGCGGGCAGGGCCAGGACCACTTCCTTCGCCTCTCCGCCCTTCGCCCGGCCGATCAGTTCGGCGATGCGCAGCTGTTCGGGGCCGACGCCGTCCAGCGCCGACAGCAGGCCGCCCAGCACGTGATACTTGCCGCGAAAGGCGCCCGACCGCTCCATCGCCCACAGGGCGCCGGCCTCCTCGACCACGCAGATCAGGGCGTTGTCGCGGCTCTGGTCCGCACAGACCGAGCAGGGGTCGCGCGTATCGGGCGAGCCGCATACCGAGCAGTTGACCACCTTGTCCGCCGTCTCGGCCAGCGACGCAGCCAGCGGGACCAGCAGCTGCTCGCGCCGCTTCAGCAGGGCCAGGGCCGCGCGCCGGGCCGAGCGCGGGCCCATGCCCGGCAGCTTGGCCAGCAGGCTGATGAGCCGTTCGATTTCCGGCCCGGCGGAGGCGGCCATCAGAAGAGTTTCGGCATTCCGGGGATGTTCATCCCGGCCATCGGCCCGGCGGCGTCGCGCATCAGGGCGTTGTTGATCTCGTCCAGCTTGCGCTTGGCGTCGGCGTGGGCGGCGACGATCAGGTCGGCCAGGATCTCGCCCTCGCCGGGGGCCATCAGGCTGTCGTCGATCTTCACCGAGGTGATCTCGCCGGGGCCTTTCAGAGAGATGGTCACAAGGCCGCCGCCCGAGGTGCCCTCGGCGGTGGATTCGGCCATTTTCGCCTGGGCGTCCTGCAGCTTCTGCTGCATCGCCTGGGCCTGTTGCATCAGGGCGTTGAGGTCTTTCATGCGCCCTAGATAGGGCCAAGCGCCGCGCGGCTCCAGACCCTGACGAAGAAAGCCTGTCGCGCCCGCCTCTCCCACATTCGTCACAAAATCGGTTGCCGATCTCTTGACGACAGAGTCGCGCAAGCCTAATTGGCCACACTTGAAGTTACCAATCAGTTTTCTGGAGAAGCCCTGATGGCCTTTGACGCCCTTTCCGCCCGCGACCTTCCGGTTTCCGACGCCGTTCTGGCCCAGTTGTTCACCGAGGCGCGCACGCGCAACGGCTGGAGCGACCGGCCCGTGTCCGAAGACCTGATCCGCAAGCTGTATGACCTGACCAAGTTCGGCCCGACGGCGGTCAACATGACCCCGGCCCGCTTCGTCTTCATCACCTCGCCCGAGGCCAAGGCCCGGCTGTCGACGCACATGGCCGAAGGCAACCGCGCCAAGACCCTGGCCGCGCCGGTCAATCTGATCATCGCCCAGGACATCGACTTTCACGACACCCTGCCCAAGCTGTTCCCGCACGCGCCGGGCGCCCGCGACTGGTTCCTGGACGAGGCCGGCCGTCGTGAAGCCGCCTTCCGCAACGCCTCGCTGCAGGGCGGCTATCTGACCATCGCCGCGCGCGCCCTGGGTCTGGACGTCGGTCCGATGTCGGGCTTCGACGCGGCGGGGGTGAAGGCCGAGTTCTTCCCCGACAGCAATGTCGAGCCGAACTTCATCATGAACCTGGGCTACGGCACGGACGAGAACCTGTTCCCCCGCTCGCCCCGCCTCGACTTCGAGGAAGCCGCTCAGATCCTGTAAGGCCGGCGCCCTCGGGCTTGCCCCGAGGGCCTAGCCCTCGCCCCGCGCCCAGGTCTCCAGCAGCCGCCGTGCGATGGCGTAGGGCGGCGGGGCTTGGATGGTCGGGTGGGTCTCGTCCAGAACGGCGCGCGCCTCGCCGCGGGTCAGCCAGGCGACGGCCTCCAACTCGGTCTGGTCGGGCGCGGCCTCGTCGGTCGTGACTTCGGCGATCAGGCCGATCATCAACTGGGCCGGGAAGGGCCAGGGCTGGCTGGAGTGGTAGCGCACGTCGCAGACCGTCAGCCCCGCCTCCTCCATGACCTCGCGGGCGCAGGCCTCCTCGATCGCCTCGCCCGGCTCCATGAAGCCCGCCAGCGCCGACATGCGACCGGCGGGCCAGGCGGCCTGACGGCCCAGCAGGCAGCGCGGCTCAGCCCCGCCCTTATAGACCGGCAGCATGATGACGACCGGGTCGACGCGCGGGAAATGCTCGGTCCCGCAGGCGGGGCAGATGCGCTTCCAGCCGCCGGACGCCTGATCCGTCGCCTTGCCGCAGGCGGCGCAGAAGCCGTGACGGCGGCGCCAGTCGAACAGGCTCTTGGCCGTGGCGGCGATGCCGGCGTCGGCTTCGGGCAGGACGACCGCCGCCTCGCGCATCTCGGCGAAACGGCCCAGGCCCCCGGCCGGGCCGCTGGTCGGGTCGATGGAGCCCTCGAACTCGGCGGCGAAGACCGGCGCCCCCTTCCACAGGCCCAGGAAGATATCGCGGTCGCGCGCCAGATCGCGCGCATGGCCCAGCGACAGCCAGACCAGCCGCTCGGCCCCCTCATGGGTTTCGATCAGGGGACGGCCTTCCCACAGGATCATGGCCAGGGCTTCGGGGTTGGCCTCCTGCTCGGCCAGCCAGGCGGCGTCGTTGCGAAGGTCGCCGGAGCGGTCGAGCGGATTGCCGGAAAAGACGTTGCGATAGGGCATGAGGCTTCATAGCCTTGAGCGCGCCTGCAGGGGAGGGCTTGATTCCCGCGTCGTCCGCCGTCATATCCCCTCTCGGAGATCGCGGGCGAAGGCTTCGCCAACCTGGTCAGGGCCGGAAGGCAGCAGCCACAACGAATTCCCCTTCGGGTCGCGGTCTCCACCTTATTCTTAGGGCGCTATGTTCGCGCCGCGGGCGCTCACGACTTGAGCGCTTTTTTTATGCGCCTTTTGTGCGCTATCGCTCGCGACGCGGTCACTCGCTGCTTGAGCGCGCCGTCCCCTACATCTCCGCCGTCGTGCAAGCTTCACGGAACCGGGCTGCGCCTCATTCGCTGAAAGGGCTTCGACCCCCACGATCAGGAGCAGGCGAATGAGCATACTCGGCAAGATTCTCGGCGGCGTTTTCAGGAAGAAGGAGGCCCCGGCGGCGACGCCCGCAGCCCCCGCGCCCGAAGCAGCGGCCCCGACCCCGACCCCGGCGCCTGCGCCTGCGCCCACGGCCGCCGCCGTCGCGCCCCAGCCCGCGGCCGAGGTCGACGTCGCCGGCATCCTCGACTTCATGAACGAGCAGCGCGCGCAGAAGCTGAACTGGCGCACCTCCATCGTCGACCTGATGAAGCTGATCGGCCTTGAATCCTCGCTGGCCGAGCGCAAGGAGCTGGCTGACGAACTGGGCTACACCGGCGACAAGTCGGACAGCGCCAGCATGAACATCTGGCTGCACAAGCAGGTGATCCAGAAAATCCGCGACAACGGCGGCCAACTGCCCACCGATCTCTGAGCCTCTCTGCGGCGCGAGGGGGTGCGCGAGCGCGCTCCTTCGCGCTAAGAGTGGGCCATGAGCGACGCCGATCACAGTCTCGATGGTCCTCCGTGGGAGGAAGACGCGCCCGAAGTCGAGGAGCGCGACCCCAACACCGACGACATGTTCGGCGCCCCGCCGCCCGCCGCAGCGGTCGAACCTGCGCCTGAAATGAAGGCCGAGCCAGCGCCCGCTCCCGCGCCCAAGGCGTCCGAAGCGCCACCCGTCGAGGGCGAGGCCTATACCGTCCTGGCCCGCAAATACCGGCCGCGCGCGTTCGAAGACCTGATCGGGCAGGAGGCGATGGTCCGCACCCTGACCAACGCCTTCGCCACCGGCCGGATCGCCCACGCCTTCATGCTGACCGGGGTGCGGGGCGTCGGCAAGACGACGACAGCCCGCCTGCTGGCTCGCGCGCTGAACAATGAAACCGAGACCATCGACAAGCCGTCCCTGGCGCTGACACCCACGGGGCGGCACGACGCCGCCATCATGGCGGGCCAGCACATGGACGTGATGGAGATGGACGCCGCCTCGCACACCGGCGTCAACGACATCCGCGACATCCTTGAAAGCGTCCGCTACGCGCCGGTCGAGGCCCGCTACAAGGTCTATGTGCTGGACGAGGTCCACATGCTGTCGACGCAGGCGTTCAACGCCCTGCTGAAGACGCTGGAGGAGCCGCCGCCCCACGCGAAGTTCATCTTCGCCACCACCGAGATCCGCAAGGTGCCGGTGACGATCCTGAGCCGCTGCCAGCGTTTCGACCTGCGCCGCGTGGAGCCTGAGGTTCTGGTCGGCCATCTGGGCCGCGTCGCCGAGCGCGAAGGCATGAAGATCGAGCAGGAGGCGCTGGCCCTGATCTCACGCGCGGCCGAAGGGTCGGTGCGCGACGGCCTGTCGCTGCTGGATCAGGCTCTGGTTCAGGCCGAGCGCGGCGCGGTGGTCGAGACGGCTACGGTGCGCGACATGCTGGGTCTGGCCGACCGCACCCAGACCATCGCCCTGTTCGAACAGACGATGGCGGGCAAGACGGCCGAGGCGCTGACGACCTTCCGCACCCTTTACGGCTACGGCGCCGATCCGGTGCAGGTGGCCAACGACCTGCTGGAGCACTGCCACGCGGCCTCGGTCGCCAAGATGCTGGGGCCGAACGCCACTCGCCTGCCCGGCGATCAGGCGCAGAAGCTGGCGGCCCTGGGCGCGGCCATCTCGGCCGGAACCCTGTCGCGCACCTGGCAGATGCTGCTGAAGGCGCTGGACGAGGTGCGGCGCGCGCCCAATCCCGCCGATGCGGTGGAGATGGCCATCGTGCGCCTAGCCTACGCCGCCGACCTGCCCGGCCCCGAAGAGGCGCTGAAGGCGATCCAGTCGGGCGGCGTGCCCGGCGGCGGCGCTGGCCCTCGCGGAGGCGGCTCAGGGGGTGGAGGCGGCGGCGCCTCGGCCATGCTGGCGGCGCGGCCGATGGCGGCGCCCGCCCTGCCGGACCCGCAGAGCTTCGAGGCTGTGGTCGCCCTGATCGGCGAGAAGCGCGAGATCACACTGCAGATGGACGTGGAGCGCTACGTCCGCGTGGTCAGCTTCCGCCCCGGCGCCATCACCTATGAACCGGCCGAGGGCTCGCCCCACGATCTGGCGCGGCGTCTGGCCGGGCGGCTCAAGGAATGGACCGGGCGCACCTGGCTGATCGCCGCCAACGGACAGGGCGGCGGCGAGACCCTGATCGAGGTCGAGAAGAAGGCCCGCGCGGCCCGCCGCGCTGCGGTCGAGGCCGACCCCTTCGTGGTGTCGATCATGCAGGCCTTCCCCGGCGCCGAGATCAAGGAGATCGTCACCCTGGCCCCGGCCGTCGAGATGCCCGCCATCCCCGACGACGGCGAGACGGGCGACGACGACTGATCAGGCCAGCGCCCGCGCGGCCTCCAGGTCGGCCGGATTGTCCACCGACAGGGGCGCCGCATTGATCACCGAGGCCCAGATCTGCAGACCCATCTCCAGGGCGCGCAGCTGCTCCAGCTTTTCGCGCTTCTCCAGCGGCGACGGCGGTGCGGCGCAGAAGCGGGTCAAGGCTTCACGCCGATAGCCGTAGATGCCGACATGGCGCCAGACCGGGCCGTCGCCGTACAACGTCGAACGGGTGAAGTAGAGGGCGCGGCCGCTGGTCCCGCCGTCCGGCAGGGCCAGCACCGCCTTGACCACATCGGGATTGTTCCGATCCGAGATGTCCGCCTCGGCCGCGACCAGGGTGGCGATGCCGCAGGCTGATTCGCGCGCCAGCAGTTCGGCGCAGGCCTTGGCCAGGTCCGGCGAGGCAAACGGCATGTCGCCCTGGATGTTGATGACCACCTCATGGGCGCCGTCGGGATCGACCGCCTGGGCGGCCGCCAGGATGCGGTCCGAGCCGCTGGGCAGGTCGGGATCGGTCAGCACCGCCTCGCCGCCCGCCGCCTGCACCGCCGCGACGATCTCGGGATCGCCCGCCGCCACGGCGACGCGGAAACCGGACAGGCAAGCCTGCTCCCACGCCCGCACGATCATCGGCTTGCCGCCGATGTCCGCCAGGGGTTTGCCGGGCAGACGGGTGGCCGCCATGCGAGCGGGTATCATTATCAGCGGATTCATGGTCGCCCAGCGCCTTGAAAGCGCCCGGAAGCGTCCGGGCCGGTTGCGAAGGTCGCGCTAGCGTGTAAGAGACGCCCACGCAAGAATACGCCTGAACGCCGCTTCGCGGTCGGGGGGCTCACCTAGAGACGGGATGCGACGACGCGGAATGAGCGGCGATCTGAAGTGGAACAAGATTATGGGCGCGTGCCTGGGCACCGCCTTTGCGATCCTGGTGGTCCAGCAGGTTTCGGGCATGGTCTACCACACCAAGCAGCCCGAGAAGATGGGCTACTTCGTCGACGCGCCGGATGAAGCGGCTGCGGGCGCGGCCGAAGCCGCCCTGCCGATCGACTGGGGCACGGTCCTGCCGACCGCCGACCTGGCCGCCGGCGAAGCCGCCTTCGCGCGCTGCCAGGCCTGCCACACCGTCAACTCGGGCGGCGCCGACGGCATCGGCCCGAACCTGTTCGGCGTGGTCGGCGGCCCCGCCATGCACCGCGCGGGCTTCGCCTATTCGGACGCCATGGCCAAGCACAAGGCCGAGGCCCCGACCTGGAACTATGACGAGCTGGATCACTTCATCAACGCGCCGGGCCGCTATGTGCCCGGCACCAAGATGTCCTTCGCCGGCATCCGCGACGAGAAGACCCGCATCAACCTGATCGCTTGGCTGCGCACGCAAGGCTCGGCCGGTTTCGCCATCCCGGCGCCGGACCCCGCCCGTCAGCCGGGCGCCGCCGCCCCGGCCGCCGCCGAAGGCGAAGCTCCGGCCGCTGAAGGCGCCGCTGCGACGGAAGCCGGCGCCGCTCCGGCCGAGGCGCCCGCCGCCGACGCCCCCGCGACCCAGGCGACGCCTCCGGCTCCGAAAGCCTGAGGGCGAACGGACACGACAGACGACGGAAAGGCGGCCTTCGGGTCGCCTTTCTTCGTTTCAGGATCAGGCTTTAGGGTTTCAGACCCGGCGGAAAACCGCAGAGGCGAAGCCGTCGGCGGTCAGGCGGGCCTCGACCTCGGCCAGGGTCTCGACCACCACGCCGCCGCGCGCGCCGGTCGCATGAATGACGCGCTCGGCGTCGATCATCAGGGCCGAATGGCCGGTCCAGTCGCCCTCGGCCTGCGACAGCCAGATCGCCAGGTCGCCGCGCTGGGCGTCCTCGCGCGACACGGCGCGGCCGAGACCGGCCTGCTCATTCGCGCGGCGCGGGCCGGGCCGTCCGCAGGCCAGCAGAGCCTGTTGCACCAGGCCCGAGCAGTCCGTCTCCAGCGAGGAGCGGGCGCCCAGGGCGTGCGGGCGGCCCAGCAGGAGCTCGGCCACCGCGACCAGGTCGCGCTCGAACGCGCCGATAGATTCCAGGTCGCTGTCGGCCAGGCCCTGAGCGTCGTCGCCGATCAAGGCGTTCAGCGGCAGGGCGGCGGAAACGGAGGCGACGCGGCGGGTCGCCAGGGGCGCGCCGGGCGCCAAGGCCTCCAGCGAGACCCAGCCGACCACGCCGTCGCGACGGGCGCGGCCCCAGGCACGGTCCTGACGGCGCTCCAACACGTCGAAGGCCTCGCCGAACAGCAGCTGGTCGATGCGTTGACCGTCGTCGGCGACGATGTCGGCGACCGGCAGGCGGCAATGAGCGGGATCGGTCCGGCGATAGGCCTCGGCCCGCATCAGACCTTCCAGCGCCTGCTCGGCCAGCACCACACGATCCCCGTCCCGCAGGATCAGGGGCGCGCCAGGCGGCAGCAGGGCCAGGACATCGGTCAAGCGGCGGTCTCTAGACGGCTCGGACAATTCGAGCCGCCCACCCTAGGCGCCGATCCCGAAGGGGGCGTTAACAGCCTTGGCTATTTGACGAATTTGTCGCTGAGGTAGCGGAAGCAGGCGCGGATGGCCTGGGCTTCTCCGCCCTCAGGCCAACCGGGACGGGCGCGCGGATTCCAGGCGAAGACGTCCATGTGCGCCCAGCCGCCCGTCGTCGGGGCGAACTTCTGCAGGAACAGGGCCGCCGTCACCGATCCGGCCTGAGCCCAGGCGGCGGAATCGTTGCGCACGTCGGCGATCTCGCTGTCCAGCGAGGCGCGATAGCCCGCCCACAGAGGCATCCGCCACAGGGGGTCGCCCACGGCACGACCGGCGTTCAACATGCCCTCGGCCAGGGCGTCGTCGTCGGTGTAGAGCGGCGGCAACTCCGGCCCCAGCGCAATGCGCGCCGCCCCGGTCAGGGTGGCGAAGTCCAGCGTCAGGTCCGGCTCATGCTCGCCCGCCCGCGTCAGGACGTCGGCCAGGATCAGGCGGCCTTCGGCGTCGGTGTTGCCGATCTCGATGGTCAGGCCCTTGCGGCTGTTCAGAATGTCGCCCGGCCGGAAGGCGTCGGCCGACACGGCGTTCTCGACCGCCGCGACCAGCACCACCAGCCGCACGGGCAGACCGGCCTGCATGATGAGGCGCCCCAGAGCCAGGGCGTGGGCGGCGCCGCCCATGTCCTTCTTCATATTGCGCATCCCGGCGGCGGGCTTCAGGTCCAGACCGCCGGTGTCGAACACCACCCCCTTGCCGACCAGGGCCACCAGCGGCAGGTCGGCCTTGTCCAGGTTCCAGCCGATCTCGAGCACGCGCGGCGCGCGGTGCGGGGCGGCGGCGCGGCCGACGGCGTGGACGGCCGGATAGTTCTCCTCCAGCAGGGCGTCGCCGGTCGTGACGGTCAGGCTCGCGCCCGCGCCCTCGGCGATCTCGCGCGCGATGGTCTCGAGTTGCAGCGGCCCCATGTCGGCGGCGGGGGTGTCGACCATCTCGCGGGTCAGGGCGCAGGCGGCGGCGATGTTCAGCGTCGCCGTCAGGTCGAGCCCGTCCGGCGCGACCAGACGCGCGCGGCCGCGCTCCGGTCGGGCCTTGTAACGGTCAAACAGATAGCCGCCGAGCGCAAAGGCCAGGGCCGCCGAATGCGCCGCCTCGCCCTCGACGCCCTCCAGTCGCCAGTCGCCGGCGGGCAGGCGCGTCGGCAGGCCGCGCGCGGTCATGGGATCGAAGGCCTCGCCCGCGCCGAACAGGGCCTGCTCCGGCGCGCCGTCGGCGGCGGGGACCACCAGCAGCTGGCCTGTCTTGCCGGTGAAGCCGTTGGCCTCGGCCCAGGCGGCGATGCGTCCCTCCAGCGCCGCGCCCGCCTTGACGATGCGGACCGGGCGCGCGGTCTCAGAAGCGGCGATCAGCAGTTCGGACTGAGGGGACATGGGGCGACCTTTCCGACGCTTAACGCCGATTAACCAAACCTTGACCCGTCGGCGCGACCCTAGGGGCAGAACCGCCACGGACCCCTTCCATGTCGCGCAACGCCGCCCTCGCCGCAACCGTCAGCCTGACGCTTCTGGCCCTCGCCGCCGCCCCGGCCCTGGGCCAGACCGCGCCCGCAGCGCGCGCCCCTGCCGACGCCGCGACGCGCGCGGGCTACGACCGGGCCGACGCCCTCAGCCGCTCGGTCTTCTGGACGCAGGAGCAGCAGCTCAATCCGATGGACCCGGTCGCTGGGGTCAAGCTGGCGCAGGCCCTGCGCGAACTGGGCCAGTTCGACCGCGCCGCCGAGACCGCGCAGGGCGTGCTGGTCGTCCAGCCCGCCAATGTCGAGGCCATGCTGGAGGTCGGCCGCGCCCACATCGCGCGCGGTCAGGCCTTCTACGGCATCGCCGCGCTGGAACAGGCCAAGGCCGCCGCGCCGCGCGACTGGCGGCCGCTGTCGCTGCTGGGCGTGGCCTATCAGCAGGTGCGCCGCCCCGACGACGCCAAGGCCGCGTGGAACGAGGCCCTGCGCCTGTCGCCCGACAACGCCAACGTCCTGACCAACGCCGCCATCGCCCGCATCGGCGAGGGGGATGCGCCCTCAGCCGAAATCCTGCTGCGTCGCGCGGCGGCCCAGCCGGGCGCCGGGCTGCAGGTGCGCCAGAACCTGGCCCTGGCGCTGGGGCTGCAGGGCAAGACCGCCGAGGCCGAAGCCATCCTGCGCCGCGACCTGCCGCCGGAAGCGGCGGACCAGAACCTGCGCTGGCTGGCCGCGCGGATGCAGCCGGGGCAGAGCGCGGCGGCAGTCGCCGAGGCGTCGCCGACGGCGCGGACGTGGTCGTCGTTGCAGGGTGGATAGGTTCACCCCGCTCAAATACTGCCGTCATCCTCGGGCTTGACCCGAGGATCGGACCATCCGCCACGCCTCATTGGACAGGTCACGCGCCGCCACGCTCGATCCTCGGGCTTGACCCGAGGATGACGGCGGGGTGGAGCAAGGCCCCCGCGACCGAGGGAGAAGCGTCGCCTCTCTTCACCTTCCGCCCTTGAAGGCCTATCTTCGTCCCGTGATCGACGACCTTTACAGCGCGCGCATCCTGTTGCTGGCGGCCAATCTGCCGCACAGCGGGCGCCTGCCTGCGCCCGAAGGCTCGGCCGAGCGGGTGGCCAAACTGTGCGGGTCGAAGGCGATCGTCGATGTGGTGCTGGACGCCGACGGCCGCGTCGGCGGCTTCGCCCAGACGGTCAAGGCCTGCGCCCTGGGCCAGGCGGCGGCGGGCGTGGTCGGAGAAAACGTCCTCGGCGCCTCGGTGCAGGAGATCGAAGCCGCACGTGACGCCATGTCGGCCATGCTGAAATCCGGCGGCGAAGGCCCTGAGGGCCGCTTCGAAGCCTTACGCGTCCTGCAGCAGGTCGCCGACTATCCCGCCCGCCACGCCTCGACCATGGTGGCGCTGGAGGCGACGCTGGACGCCGTCAAGCAGGCGCTGGAAAAACACCACAGCGATACGCGAACTCGCCTCGCCGGCGCGGCCTGAACGGCGCGTCGGTTGATCCCCCTGCCGTGAAGAGGGATAAGCGCGACGAACCCGAAACAGAGCCCCCGGCGAAGGGACAGATGTCTCTCTACGAACGCAGCGTCCGCGCAGCCCATCGAGGCTATAAGCTGACGCTGTCCCCCCTGATCGGCCAGCAGTGCCGGTTCATGCCGACCTGTTCGGATTACGGGCGCGACGCCCTGATCCGGCACGGTCCGGTGCGGGGGGGATGGCTCACCGTGCGGCGCCTCTGTAAATGCCATCCCTTCGGCGGTTCGGGCTATGATCCCGTTCCGCCCGCCAAGTCTGAAAAAGAACGACCGTCATGATCGAACTGAAATTCCCCGACGGCGCCGTGCGTCAGTATCCGGCCGGCTCGACGGGCCGCGACGTGGCCGCCGCCATCTCGCCCTCGCTGGCCAAGAAGGCGGCCCTGGTCGTCTGGAACGGCGAACAGCGCGACCTGGACCGCGTCATCGACGGGAACGGCGACTTCCGCCTGCTGATGCGCGACGATCCCGAGGCGCTGGAGACCATCCGCCACGACGCCGCCCACGTGCTGGCGCAGGCGGTGCAGGAGTTGTTCCCCGGCACCCAGGTGACGATCGGCCCGGCCATCGAGGACGGCTTCTATTACGACTTCGCCCGCGACGAGCCCTTCTCGACCGACGACTTCCCGAAGATCGAGAAGAAGATGGCCGAGATCATCGACCGGGGCGCGCCGCTGGAGCGCCAGGTCTGGAACCGCGACGAAGCCATCGCCCACTTCGAAAAGATCGGCGAGGAATATAAGGCCGAACTGATCCGCGACCTGCCCGAGACGGAAACGATCACCGTCTACAAGCAGGGCGAATGGGCCGACCTGTGCCGCGGGCCGCACTTCCCGACGACCAAGTTCGTGGGCAAGGCCTTCAAGCTGACCAAGCTGGCGGGCGCCTATTGGCGCGGCGATTCCAACCGCGCCCAACTTCAGCGCATCTACGGCACGGCGTGGGCGACCAAGGAGGATCTGGACGCCTATCTGCTGCGCATCGAGGAGGCCGAGAAGCGCGACCACCGCAAGCTGGGCCGCGCCATGGAGCTCTTCCACATGCAGGAAGAGGGCCGGGGCATGGTCTTCTGGCACCCCAAGGGCTGGGTGCTGTGGCGCGTGCTGGAGGCCTATATGCGCCGCCGTCTGGACGCCGCGGGCTATGTCGAGGTCAAGACGCCGCAGGTGCTGGACCGCAAGTTCTGGGAGGCCTCGGGCCACTGGGACAAGTACCGCGCCAATATGTTCGTCTGCGAGACGGTCGAGGGCGAGACGCTCAGCCTCAAACCGATGAACTGCCCCGGCCACGTGCAGATCTTCGATCAGGGCCAGCGGTCCTATCGCGAACTGCCGCTGCGCATGGCCGAGTTCGGCGCCTGCCACCGCTATGAGCCGTCGGGCTCGCTGCACGGCCTGATGCGGGTGCGCGGCTTCACCCAGGACGACGCCCACATCTTCTGCCGCGAGGATCAGATCGTCGAGGAGACGGCCGAGTTCATCAAGCTGGCCTATTCGGTC
Source organism: Brevundimonas sp. UBA7507 (assembly GCF_002478355.1). Classification (NCBI taxonomy): domain Bacteria; kingdom Pseudomonadati; phylum Pseudomonadota; class Alphaproteobacteria; order Caulobacterales; family Caulobacteraceae; genus Brevundimonas; species Brevundimonas sp. UBA7507. The sequence continues at coordinate 78,826 of NZ_DLNP01000017.1, forward strand.
CACGCCGACCTGGGCATGGAGACCAAATACATCAGCCTGGGCACCCGCCCCGAGCTGCGCGCCGGCACCGAGGAGTTCTGGGACAAGGCCGAGGCCCAGATGCTGGAAGCCGCCCGCGCCGCCGGAACCGAGCCGGTCGTCACCGAGGGGGACGGCGCCTTCTACGCGCCCAAGCTGGACTTCATCGTCAAGGACGCCATCGGCCGCGAATGGACCTGCGGCACGATCCAGCTGGACTATGTGCTGCCGGAACGTCTGGATGCGACCTACATCGCCGAGGATGGCCAGAAGCACCGCCCGGTCATGCTGCACCGCGCGATCCTGGGCTCGTTCGAACGCTTCATCGGCATCATGATCGAGAACTACGCCGGGGCCTTCCCACTGTGGCTGGCGCCGACGCAGGCCGTGGTGGCGACCATCACCTCTGACGCCGACGGTTACGCCGAAGAGGTTCTGGCCAGGTTCCGGGCGGCGGGCCTGCGCACCGAGATCGACCTGCGCAACGAAAAGATCAACTACAAGATCCGCGAACACTCGGTCGCCAAGGTGCCCGCCATCGCCGTGGTCGGCCGCAAGGAGGCCGAGGAAGGCAAGGTCGCCATCCGCCGCTTCGGCTCCCAGGCCCAGACCATCGTCACGGTCGAGGAAGCCATCGCCATGCTGACGGACGAGGCCCTGGCGCCGGATCTGAAGCGCATCCGCGACGGCGTGGCCTGACACCGCCTGTCTCCTCCCCCTTCGTGGGGGAGGAGATGGTCGCGTCGGGTCGAGAAGGCGGAGCCTTCTGACCGCGGCCTGGCATCAACCAGCCTTCTCCCCTCGCCCGTCTCGGGCCATAAGCCTGTCATGGCCGCCACCCTCTACATCGACGCCGACGCCTGCCCCGTGAAGGAGGAGGTGTATCGCGTGGCCCGCCGCTGCGGCCTGAAGGTCTTCGTGGTGTCCAACGCCTGGATCAACACGCCGCGCGAGCCGCTGATCGAACAGGTCGTCGTCGACGCCGGGCCGGACGCAGCCGACGACTGGATCGCCGAGCGCGCGGGGCGCGGCGACATCGTCATCACCGCCGACATTCCGTTGGCCGACCGGGTGCTGAAATCGGGCGCCCAGGCGCTGAAGTCCAACGGCCAGCCGTTCACGGCGGACTCCATCGGCTCGGCCCTGGCCGGGCGGATGATCGGCGAACATCTGCGCTCCATGGGCGTGCCGACCAGCGGGCCGCCGCCCTTCTCGGCCGCCGACCGCTCGCGCTTCCTGCAGGCGCTGGACGCGGCCGTGGTGCGGGCGCGCAGAGACGCGTCATGAGCCGCATTCCCGAAGATGAGCTGGAGTTCCGCTTCTTCCGCGCCGGCGGGCCGGGCGGCCAGAACGTCAACAAGGTCTCGACCGCCGTGCAGATGCGGTTCGACGTGAAGAACTCGCCCAGCCTGACCGAGCCGGTGAAGGCGCGGCTGATGAAGCTGGCGGGCAGCCGCCTGACGCTGGACGGGGTGATCGTCATCAGCGCCGTTCGCTTCCGCACCCAGGAGCGCAACAGGGCGGACGCCGTCGAACGGCTGGAGGCCATGGTGGCCGAGGCCTCGATCAAGCCGGTCTATCGCGTGCCGACCCGGCCGACGCGCGCATCGAAAGAGCGTCGGCTGCAGGCCAAGTCCAGCCGCGCCTCGATCAAGAGCGGGCGCGGCAAGCCGTCGCTGGACTGATCAGTCCTGGGCCGGGCGGAACAGCAGAGCGGCGATCTGGTCCTGGTCGTCGAAGGCGATGACCCAGTCGGTGGCCTGCTTCTCGAACACCACGCGGAACATGTCGGCGCCGCTCTGCTGGCCGCGATGCTCGATCGTCTTCAGTGCGCCGAACTGCTGGATCAGGGGCGCCACCGCGCCGGACTGGGCGCGGATCTGCTCGGCCATGTCGGTGCTGAACACCGCATAGTCGATCTGATTGGTCTGGAAGGCGGCGATGACCCGGCGCAGGGCCTCTTCAGAGCGGGCGATGTCGGGCGCCTGGGCGGCGGGGCCGGCGACCGGCGGCGACGCTGGCGGGGTCGAAGCGGCGGGCGCATCCCCCTCGAAGGCGTCGGGCAGGGTCGCCGCAGCCGCGCCCTGGGCCGGCGCCCGGCTCGGAGCGGTGGTCTGGGCCAGCGCCGGGGCGGCCAGCAGAAGAGCGCCCGACAGGACGACGGCGAAGGAAGAGGTCTTCATAAAACGCAGGCTCCGAAGAAACGTCAGGCGACGATCATCGGCCAAAGCGTCAGCACCAAGGCGGCCGTCGACGCGCAGACTGCGACGGTGACGGCGGCGACCACCCAGGGCCGCGTTCCGGCCTTGTCGATCACCAACGTCTGAGACGCCGGCGGGTTCTGCACCAGACGCGACAGGGCCTTGAGGGCGGCCATCGCCTCCTCGACGGTTTCCTTAATCTGGGCCTGCGGTCCCAGTTCGCGCTTGATCCAGCGCTCGACCACCGGCTTGGCGGCCTCCCACAGGTCGTGATCGGGGTTCAGGCGGCGCGCCACCCCCTCGACCGAGACCATGGTCTTCTGCAGCAGCACCAGTTCAGGGCGCATATGCATGTCGAACAGGGCGGTGATCTCGAACAGCTGGCCCAGCAGGCGGCCCATCGACACCTGGCTGGCCTGGCGGCCGATGACCGGCTCGCCGACCGCGCGCAGGGCCTGGGCGAAGGTGTCGACCGAATGGTGCGGCGGCACGTATCCCGCCTCGAAATGGACGCGGCTGATGCGGTCGTAGTCGCGGCTGATGAAGCCCCACAGGATCTCGGCCAGGTAGCGTCGCTCGGCCGGGCCCAGCCGCCCGACGATGCCGAAGTCGATGGCCGTCAGCTGCGCAGGGGCGTCGGCGAACAGATTGCCCTCGTGCAGATCGGCGTGGAAGACGCCGTGGTCCAGCGCCTGAACCAGGAAGGCGCGCACCACCTTGTCGGCCAGGGCGTCCTTGTCGAGACCGGGCAGGTCGACCAGGGCCGGGTCGGTCATCGGCAGGCCGGGCGCCCATTCCAGCGTCAGCACCCGCTTGCCCACCCCGTCCCAGACGACGGCGGGGGCGGACATATAGCCGTCCTTGGCCATGACCTCGGCCAGTTCGGAGGCGGCCGCCGCCTCCAGCCGCATGTCCAGTTCAAGTTGCAGCGACTGGGCGATGATCTCGACGAAGGCGCGCGGCTCCAGCCGACGCGCCGGCTCGACGAAGCGGTCGACCAGCTTTGCCCCCAGGCGCATGGCGTCCAGCCCCTGGGCCACGCGGCGCTCGACGCCGGGGCGCAGCACCTTGACCGCCACCTTGCGCCCGTCCGCCAGCCGGGCCGGATGCGCCTGAGCCAGAGAGGCGGCGCCCATCGGTTCGGTCAGATCGATGAACAGGCTCTCGGCCGGGCGGCCCAGCGAGCGTTCGATCTCGCGCTTGGCCTCTTCCAGCGGGAAGGGCGGCAGCTTGTCCTTCAGACGCCCCAGATCCTGGGCGAACTGCAGGCCGAAGATGTCGGCGCGGGTCGCCAGCACCTGGCCCAGCTTGATGGCGACCGGGCCGAGATGCTCGAAGGCCTGGCCGACGCGCTGACCGGGTCGCCCCGCGCGGTGCCTGCGGCTGGCGAACATCTGGACCAGGCGGGCGAACGGACGCCCCCAGGCGGGCAGCAGGGGGTTGGCCTCGCGCGGGATCAGGGCGTCGTGGCGCGCCAGCACCCAGCCCCAGCGGATCATGCGCAGGGCCGCGCCGACCGGATGGCGGACCGGCTGGGCCTGCGGCGTCGGCGGCGGGGCGTTGAAGGTCAGCCGGCTCAGATCGCCCACCCGTGGTGGATGGCGGCGATCCCGCCCGACAGATTGGTGACGCTGACGCGGCTGAAGCCCGCCTCCTCGATCATCCGCTTGAAGGTCTGCTGATCGGGGAAGCGGCGGATGCTCTCGACCAGATACTGGTAGCTGTCGCGGTCCTTGGCGACCAGTTGGCCGATGCGCGGAATGGCGTGGAAGGACCAGGCGTCATAGGCCTTCCTCAACGCGCCGGTCGTGGGCCGCGAGAACTCCAGGCAGATGAAGCGGCCGCCCGGCTTCAGCGCGCGGCGCGCCTCGCGCAGGGCCTGCGAAATGTCGGCCACGTTGCGGATGCCGAAGCTGATCGAATAGGCGTCCAGGCAGGCGTCCGGCAGCGGCAGGTGCATGGCGTCGCCGACGCCCCAGGCCATCTCCGGCTCGCCGCCCTTGGCCACGCCGTTCAGGATCATCTCGGCGTTGTAGTCCATGACGATGACGGTGGCGTCCTCGCCGCCGCGCCGGTCCTGGGCCGCGCGGGCCATCCTGGAATAGCGGCGGGCCATGTCGCCGGTGCCCCCGGCCATGTCCAGCACCACCTCGCCCGGCCGGACGTTCAGCTTGGCCGCCGTCGCATCCTTCCAGATGCGGTGGACGCCCGCGCTCATCAGGTCGTTCATCAGGTCGTAGTTGGAGGCGACGGAATCGAACACGCCGCGCACCATCTGCACCTTTTCCTTGGCGTCCACGTCGCGGAAGCCGAAGGAGGAGGTCTTGCCGGAAGCGTCGGAGGAGGGATCGGCCTGGGTCATGGATGGGGGTGTAACGCCTCCCGTCGCCGCCGTCATCCGGGGAAGCGTCGCATCTGACGCAGGCTGGCGGCTTGTCGCGCCTCGGGGCGCGCGATACGCCTGACGAAAGCATAAGGAGACGCCCATGACCGCCGCCCTCGACGTGACCGAAGTTCTGGCGGGCCTGCCCGACTGGCGCCGCGCCGACGATCCGCGCCCGGCCATCGCGCGTACCCTGCGCTTCGCCGATTTCAACGCCGCCTTCGGCTTCATGACCCGCGTCGCCCTGCTGGCCGACAAGGTCGACCATCATCCGGAGTGGTCCAACGTCTACAACCGCGTCGAGGTGCTGCTGACCACCCATGACGCGGACGGGGTGACGGAGCGCGACGTGGCGATGGCCCGCTTCATCGACGCGGCGGTCAAGGGCCTGGTCGAGTGACCGGCGGCCGCGTCGCGGGCAAGACGGCCCTGATCACCGGCGCCGCCGGGGGTCTGGGCCAGGCGATGGCGCGGATGCTGGTCCGCGAGGGCGCTACAGTGGCGCTCAGCGACCTGGACCTGAACGGCGCGCGGGCCCTGGCCGAGACGATCAACGCCGACCATCCCGGCATGGCCTTCGCCTATGAGCACGACGTCACGCGCGAGGACGACTGGGTCCGCGTCGTCGGCGCGGCGGTCGAGGACATGGACGGGCTCAGCATCCTGGTGAACAACGCCGGGATCGGCGGCCAGCTTTTGTGGGCCGAGCAGGACACGCTGGAGAACTGGCGCAAGGTCCAGGCGGTCAACCTGGAATCCGTCATGCTGGGCTGCAAGCACGCCATGGCGCCGCTCAGGGCCTCGGGCGCGGGGTCGATCGTCAACATCTCCTCGATCGCGGGACTGGCGGCGGCGCCGGGCATGGGCGCCTATAACGCCACCAAGGCGGCGGTCTGGCTCTACACCAAGACGGTGGCGCTGGAGGCGGCCAAGGCGGGGTGGAACGTGCGCGCCAACTCGGTGCACCCGGTCTTCATCAAGACGCCGATCCTCGACCCCTTCATCGCCATGGCGGGCGGAGACGAGGCGAACGCGCACGAGAAGCTGGCGCGCGGCATTCCGCTGAAGCGCATCGGCGAGCCGGACGACGTGGCCTATTGCGTGCTGTATCTGGCGTCGGACGAGTCCAAGTTCGTGACCGGCGCCGAGTTCAAGATCGACGGCGGCATGACGGCGCAGTAACGCGGCCTGCCCCCTTCCCCCTCGATGGGGGAAGGGTCGGGGATGGGGGTGCGCGCGCAACAGCGCCGAACAGGCACACGAGACACTGCGGCGCGTCTCATTCGCCACATCGGAAACGCCCCGCCCTCACCCCCACCCAACCCTCCCCCATCGAGGGGGAGGGCTTCAGGATAGAAAAGAAAAAGGGCGCTGCGGTCTCCCGCAGCGCCCTTCCGTCTTCAGGCCTGAGCCTCAGTTCCCGTAAGCAGGCGGCATGGCGCCTTCGCCGCCGGTGCGGTAGCGGTCGCGCAGCAGCAGGTTGCGGGCCTGCAACGGCTGCTCCACCCCGTCGATCAGCACGGCCGAGGGCTGGCTCAGCGGCTCCAGCGGATCGCCGGACCAGACCACGACATCGCCCGCCGCCCCGGCCTTCAGCTCGCCGAACTGGCCGTCGAAGCCGAAGATGCGGGCCGGATTGACCGTGATCGCCTGGATGGCCGCCGCGAACGGCAGGCCGTGCGACACGGCGTTGCCCGCGTTGTAGCGGATGTCGCGAGCGCGGTGGGCCGAACCCTCGTTGCCCTTGATGGCGATGACCACGCCCGCCGCGTTCAAGGCCGCCGCATTCTGCATCCGCGCCGCCCGCATCTCGAAGTTCGAGGGCAGGTTGGTGGTCGGGTGCAGGATGACCGGAACCTTGGCCGCCGCGATCTCATCGGCCACCAGCCAGCCCTCGGCGGCGCCGTCCAGGATGACCTTGACGCCTTCCTCGCGCGCCAGACGCAGCACCTGCTGGATGTCCGAGGCGCGGTTGACGGTGACGATCAGCGACATGGCCCCGTTCGCCACCGGGATCAGGGCCTCCATATCGGCGCGAGACAGCGACAGAGCGCGCATGTCGGCCCGCTCATAGGCCGCCTTGTTCCGGGCGTAGGCTCGCACCTCGGCCAGGGTCTCCTTGAACAGGACGAACTCGGCGCCGCGGGCGCCGCCCGCCACCGTCGCCCCGGCCTCGCCGAAGGGCGCGACCATGGCCACGCGCGGCTTCACCAGGATGTCGGCGCCGCCCAGCTTGATGACCGCCGCCTGGCCGGCGAACAGGCCCGGCGACTGGAAGCCGCCGTGACCCGCGCCGGCGAAATCGGAATCGTCATGGCTGTGCCCGCCGCCCGAGCCGCCGTGCTGCGGCGTGACGACGGCGCGGGTGACGCCGCCCAGACGGGCCACCGGCAGGGTGAAGGACCAAGGGTCCAGGCCATAGGACAGGTCGAAGGCCGCGGTCAGGGTGTTGGCGCGATTGGCCAGGTCGTTGGTCCCGCGCACCGAGCCGACCTCGGTCCCGGCCAGGCCGGAATCCACGGCGACGAAGCCCGGCGTGACGATCTTGCCGCGCGCGTCGATGACCCGCAGACCGGCCGGCGCGCCGCCGGTTCCGACCGAAACGACCTTGCCGTTACGGATGACCACCGTGCCGTTCTCGATCACCGAGGTTCCGGTCAGCACCCGGCCGCCGGTGATGGCGACGTCCTGCGCCAGGGCGGGGCCGGTCAGGGCGAGGGCCGCAACAGCGCCCGCGAGGAGAGTTTTGATACGCATGGTTCAGCGAGCTCCCTGGGCGACGCCGGCGGCGGACTGGCCGAAGCCGGGCTGGCCCAGTTCGAAATCGGACACGGGCTGGAAGGCGGGGTTCTGGCGATCGAAGGCCAGGCCGCCGTCGATGAAGACCTGGTCGGCGCGGGCGTAGATCGAGAAGGGATCGGCGCTCCAGATCACCACGTCGGCGCGCTTGCCGCTCTCCAGAGAGCCGGTTTCCTTGTCGATGCCGATGGACCTGGCCGCATTCAGCGTGATCCAGCTGATGGCGTGCTCTTCGGAAATGTTCATCCCCGCGCGGCGGCCGGCCGACAGGGCGGCGGCGGCTTCCTGGTTCAGGCGCTGGATCAGTTCGGCGTCGTCCGAGTGGATGACGGCGCACGAGCCCTCGGGCGCGTCGGTCAGGGCGGCGTTCTCCTCGATGCCGTCCAGGGCCTCCATCTTGAATCCCCACCAGCCGGTCCACATGGCGGCGCAGACGCCTTCACGGGCCAGCAGCGGCGCGATCTTGTAGGCCTCGACCGCGTGGTGGAAGGTGGTGATCTTGTAGCCGAACTCCTTGGCCACATCGAGCATGACCGCCATTTCGTCGGCGCGGTAGCAGTGGTTCTGAATCAGGATCGAGCCGTCCAGAACGCCCGCCAGGGTCTCGAGCTGCAGGTTGCGGGTCGGGGGCGTGCCCTGACCGTCCTCGCGCCACTTGTCCCACTTGGCCTTGTAGTCGCGCGCGGCGATGAAGCCGGCGCGATAGCCCGCGACATTGCCCATGCCGGTGGCCGGCGACTGGTTGCGCGAACCGTAGACCCGCGACGGGTTCTCGCCGCAGGCCATCTTCAGGCCGTAGGGGGCGTTCGGGAACTTCATCCCCTGCATCGTCACCGAGGGGACGTTGCGCAGGGTCACGCCTCGGCCGCCGAACAGATTGGCCGAGCCGGGCAGGATCTGCATCGTCGTCACCCCGCCCGCGCGGGCGGTGTTGAAGCCGGGATCCTGCGGCCAGATCGAGTGTTCGGACCAGACCTGGGCGGTGTTGGGGTTGGTGGCTTCGTTGCCGTCGCTCATGCCCATGACGCCCGGCGAGGGATAGACGCCCAGGTGGCTGTGGATGTCGATGATGCCCGGCGTGACGAAGCGGCCGCGCGCATCGACCACCTGATGGCCCGCCGGGACCGGGGTGTCCGCGCCGCCGACGGCGGCGATGCGGCCGTCCGTGACGACGACGACGCCGCCCTCGATCTTCTGACCCGCGCCGGTCAGCACCGTCGCGCCGACGATGGCCATGTTCTGGCGCGGCAGGCCGCGATAGGTCGAGGGATAGGGGTCAGTGTTGGCCCAGCCGTCCAGACCCGGCGCCATCGTGCGGTCCTTGGAGGACGACGCGGCGGAAGCCGTCTCGGTCTTGGGCGCGGCGTCGCCGGTCGTGGCGCAGGCCGACAGGCTGAGCGCGCCGAGCGCGCAGGTGAGAGCAGCGAGGCTTGGACCCCGCAGGCGACTGAACAACATGGGCGAGCCCCCTCGCGCCCGCGAACTGCGGGCAGACAATGGCGCGTATACAATCGCCAGTTTCCGTCAGGGTAAAGCTCTAAAAGCGCCGCTCGCGGCAAAGTCAGCCACGCGCTCAATCCGCAGGCAGGCGGGCGCGGACCTCCGCGTCGGTCAGGCCGTCGACCTCGATCATCTTCAGCCGCGACTGGCCGCCGCGCGCCAGCGCCACATCGCGCTTGGGCACGCCCAGGGCCTTGGCGAGGAAGGCGGTCAGGGCGGCGTTGGCCTCGCCCTCCACCGGCTGGGCGCGGACGCGGACCTTCAGCACCGGACGGCCGTCCAGGTCGACATCCCAGCCGTCGATGCGGTCGGCCGAGGCGCGCGGGGTCAACTTGATGGCGAGACGGGCGGTCATGGGAGGTGTTTGGCCCAAGGAGAGGAAAGGTCCAAATTTTCGTCATTCTCCGGCAAGCCGCGCAGCGGCGCAGACCGGGGAACCCAGCGGCGCCCGGAGGGCGAAACTCCACGCGCCACGCCTGCAGTAAAGATCGCCTTTGGCGCCGCTGGGTCCCCCGGTCTCCCCCCGCTTTCGCGAGGGTCGCCGGAGGATGACGAAAGATAAGGCGCGCCAAAAAGAAAACGCGCCGGACGGTTTCCCATCCGGCGCGCTTCCAACTCAGCGTGAGAACCGATCAGCCCAGGGCGGCCATCAGTTCCGGCACGGCGGTCTTGTAGTCGGCGACCCAGCCGTAGTCGGCGACCTGGAAGATCGGGGCGTCGGCGTCCTTGTTGATGGCGACGATCACCTTGGAGTCCTTCATCCCGGCCAGGTGCTGGATGGCGCCCGAGATGCCGATGGCGATGTAGAGAGCCGGCGCCACGACCTTGCCGGTCTGACCGACCTGATAGTCGTTGGGGGCGTAACCCGCATCGACCGCCGCGCGCGAGGCGCCGACGGCGGCGCCCAGCTTGTCGGCCAGGGGGTCCATGACGGCGTGGAACTCTTCGGCCGAGCCCAGGGCGCGGCCGCCCGAGACGACGATCTTGGCGGCGCCCAGTTCAGGACGGTCCGACTTGACCATTTCCTCGGAGACGAAGGCGGTCTTGGGCGCTTCGCCGGCGGCGACGCTCTCGACCGAGGCCGAACCGCCTTCAGCGGCGGCGGCGAAAGCCGTCGGGCGCACGGTGATGACCTTCTTGGCGTCGGCCGACTGGACCGTCTCCAGCGCGTTGCCGGCGTAGATCGGACGCACGAAGGTGTCGGCCGAGACGACCTCGACGATGTCCGAGATCGGCGCCGTGTCCAGCTTGGCGGCGATGCGCGGGGCGAAGTTCTTGCCGTCGGTGTTGGCCGGGGTCAGGATGGCGTCGTAGTTCCCGGCCAGCGGCAGGACGGTGGCCTCGACGGCCTCGGCAAGACCGTGGGCGACGGCGTCGCCTTCGGCCAGCAGCACCTTGCGCACGCCCGCGATCTTGGCGGCGGCGTCAGCCACGCCTTGCGCGCCCTTGCCTAGCACCAGAACGTCCACGTCCGACGACAGGGCCAGGGCGGCCGTCACGGTCTTGTGGGTGGTGTCGCGAACAACCGAGCCGTCGTGGTCGGCGATGACGAGAACGGCCATTACAGAACCCCTGCGTCTTTGAGCTTGGAAACCAGTTCGGCCGCATCGGCGACCTTGACGCCCGCCGAACGCTTCGGCGGCTCCGTCACCTTCAGCACCTTGAGGCGGTCAGCCGTATCGACGCCGTAGTCGGCGACCGCCTTGACGGCGATCTCCTTCTTCTTGGCCTTCATGATGTTGGGCAGCGACGCATAGCGCGGCGTGTTCAGGCGCAGGTCGACCGAGACCACGGCCGGCAGTTCGGCAGAGACTGTCTGCAGACCGCCGTCGACTTCACGGGTGACGACCGCCTTGCCGCCTTCGATGACCAGCTTGCCGGCGAAGGTGGCCTGCGGCCAGTCCAGCAGGGCGGCCAGCATCTGGCCCACGGCGTTGTTGTCGCCGTCGATCGACTGCTTGCCCAGCAGCACCAGGTCCGGCTTCTCTTCGTCCACCACGGCCTTCAGCACCTTGGCGACGGCCAGCGGCTCCAGGTCCGTGTCCGACTGCACCAGGACGCCGCGGTCGGCGCCCATGGCCAGGGCCGTGCGGATGGTTTCCTGCGCCTGGGTCACGCCGATGGAGACGACGACGATCTCGGTCGCCGTGCCCGCGGCATGGTGTTCCTTGCCTTCCTTCAGACGCACGGCCTCTTCGACGGCGATTTCGTCGAAGGGGTTCATGCTCATCTTGACGTTGGCCAGGTCGACGCCGGTCTGGTCCGCCTTCACGCGAGCCTTGACGTTGCTGTCGATCACCCGTTTCACCGGGACGAGTACCTTCATGAGCCTATCCACTTGGTCATCGAAATGTCGGTCGAGGGATTGGACCGACGAAACGAGCCTGTCAACGTAACGCTACGTGAACTGCGGTCGTGTCGCGGACGCATTTTTGATCTATTGAGACGGGCATGAAACGCTTCCTGACGATCCGGCGCCTCAGCTTCATCTTCTTCAGCCTGTTCGCGGTGACGCTGGCGGGGGTGTTCATCCTGCAGCGTTTCTGGGTCGATCCGGGCGAGCGCTGCGCGGCCAAGGGCTATTGGTACGATCTGGAGACGCGCATCTGCGCCCAGCCCATCTACATCCCCGACATCACCGGCCGTCCGGCGGGCACGACGCGCGCCGAGGCCTCGAACAAGGCCAATCAGGAGCTGCTGGTCCTCGAAGATCAGGTCAACGCCCAGAAGCGCGCCCGCGCCGCCGCCACCGAGGCCGAGCGCGAGCGGGTGAACGCCCTGCGGTCGCAGTAGGCCCGCGCCTCAGCGCGTCGCGCCGGGCCGCCACAGGACATCGCCCGCGCCATTGGCGTTGGCGCGGCGGGCGGCGACGAACAGCAGGTCCGACAGGCGGTTGAGGTAACGCACCGCCTCAGGGTTCACGACCTCGCCCGCTTCCATCAGACGCACGGCCTCGCGCTCGGCCCGGCGGCACACGGTGCGCGCCAGGTGCAGATGCGCCGACAACGGTGAGCCGCCCGACAGGATGAAGCTGTCCAGCGGCTTGAGGCTCTCATTCATCCAGTCGATCTCTGATTCCAGCCGCTCGACCTGGGAGGCGATGATGCGCAGGGCCTCCCACTGGGGCGCCGGCTCCATCGGCGTGGCCAGATCGGCGCCCAGGTCGAACAGCTCGTTCTGGATGCGGCCCAGCATGGCGTCGATGCGGTCGTTCTGGCCGCTGTTCAGGCGCGCCACGCCGATGACGGCGTTCAGTTCGTCCACCGCGCCATAGGCCTCGACCCGCGCATCGGTCTTGGACACCGGAGCGCCCGAGGCCAGCCGCGTCTGCCCGGCGTCGCCGGTGCGGGTGTAGATCTTGTTCAGCGTCACCATGACGCGCCCTCCCCTGTTCCTGTTGGCGCGCGCCTCAGCCCGCGTGCGTCCGCTTCAGCCACATGCCGACCATCAGCAGCAGCACCGCCACCGCCTGAAGGATGATCCGCAGCCGCATCAGCTTGTTCGAGCGGACGCTCGCGCCTTCCCCGCCCTTGTTCAGGTTGTAGAGGCCGAAGCCCAGGGTGACGACGACGCCGGCCACGGCGATCAGGATCAGAATGTCGATGAGGTCCATGACCGCTTCTTAGGCCCGCCCGCCATCCCGCGCCAGACATGTCGAAACGAGATCGCAATTGCGACCTATTCGCACACCCCTATTGCGTTGAGAATGCGAACGCTGTTGAGAGGCGTTCTCATTTTAAAGGCTCCCTCCCCGAATGTCCCCTTCCCGCACGTCCCGCCGTTCGTCCCTGCTGGCCGCCACCGCTCTGATGACTGTGGGCGCCGGCGCGCCCGCCCTGGCTGACGAGACCGCGGACATGATGGAGCAGACGCACAAGGTCGCCGACGTGGTCGTCACCGCCTCGGGCTTCGAGCAGAAGATCACCCAGGCGCCCGCCTCAATCAGCGTCCTGCCGCGCGAGGAGATCCAAGAGATCCGCGCCGCCTCGATCGCCGAGATCCTGAACAACATCGAGGGCGTCGACACGGGTTCGGGCGTCGGCAAGACCGGCGGCCAGACCATCAACATCCGCGGCATGGGCTCGGACTACACCCTGATCCTGATCGACGGCCGCCGCCAGAACACGGCCGGCAGCGTGACCCCGAACGGCTTCGGCGAAACGGCCAACAGCTTCCTGCCGCCGGTCTCGGCCATCGACCGCATTGAGGTGGTGCGCGGCCCGGTCGCCACCCTCTACGGCTCGGACGCGATGGGCGGGGTCGTCAACATCATCACCCGCAAGGTGGGCGACGCCTGGACCGGCTCCGCCTCGGCCAACTACACCCTGCAAGGCGACGACGAGTTCGGCGACTTCTGGGGGATCAACGGCTACGCTTCAGGTCCGCTGATCGCCGACCGCCTGGGCCTGGCCCTGCGCGGCTCCTGGTCCGAGCGCGAACAGTCGGACCTGAAATACCGCGACGTGAACGGAAACGAGGTCGACGTCACCGGCTTCGGCCGCAGCGCCACCGCCTATGAGATCTGGACCCTGGGCGCCCGCCTCAGCCTGACGCCGAACGCGGACCACGACCTGTGGCTGGACGTCGACGCGGCCGGCCAGTGGTACGACAACGCCAAGGGCCAGATGGGCACCAACACCGTCGCCGGCGGCTACAAGGACTTCCTGGAATTCAACCGCGAGCAGTACCTTCTGGCGCACAATTGGCGTCTGGATTTCGGCACGCTGGAATCCACCCTGTCGCACAACAAGACCGAGACGGTCGGCCGCATCATCCCCCGCGGCGTGCCCGGCGCCGGGGGCGACCGCACCCTGGAGACCACGACCACCCTGTTCGACACCAAGCTGAACAGCCAGTGGCGCAACCACACCTTCACCGTCGGCGGCCAGTACATGGACGCCGAAATGACCGACGGCGTGGCGGCCGGCGCCTTCACCTTCGAGCAAGGGGCCCTATTCGCCGAGGACGAATGGCGGCTGCGAGACGACCTGGCCCTGACCGTCGGCCTCCGCTACGACGACCACTCCAGCTTCGGCGACCACGTCAGCCCGCGCGCCTATCTGGTGTGGAACGCCAATGAGCAATGGACCCTGAAGGGCGGCGTCAGCGGCGGCTACAAGACCCCGCGCCTGGAACAGCTGACCCCCGGCATCAACGGCTTCGGCCGCCAGGGCGCCCTGCCGCTGATCGGCAGCCCCGGCCTGAAGCCGGAAACCAGCGTGGCCTATGAGTTCGGCGTCTATTTCGACAACGGCTCGACCTTCCGCGCCAACGCCACCGTCTTCCGCAACGACTTCGAGGACAAGATCGCCTCCGGCCAGCCGATCGCCAACTGCACCTTCGGCCTGACCCAGGCCCAATACGACGCCGGCGACTACTCCAAGACGGGTTGCGCCGACGTCGGCTTCTGGTCGGCGATCAAGGAGTTCGGCCAGAGCGTGAACATCGACGAGGCCACGACTCAGGGCCTGGAAGTCGTCGCCCGCTGGCGCTTCGCGGAGGCCTGGAGCCTGCACGGCAACTACACCTACACCGACAGCGAGCAGAAGACCGGCGCGCAGGCCGGCCGCCCCCTGACCGATACGCCCGAGCACATGATCAACGCCCAGCTGCGCTGGCAGGCCACCGACCGTCTGTCGACCTGGCTGCGCGGCGAATACCGCTCGGAGCGCTGGCGCGGGGAGGGCGCCGCCCGCGACGCCCTGGGCGACTTCAAGGCCTATGAGCTGTTCCACATCGGCGGCTCGTACGAAGTCAATGACCGCGTGACCCTCAATGCGGCCGTCTACAACCTGTTCGACAAGGACTTCGTCCGTCTGGCTCCCTATGGCGCGCCGGTCGCCTATTCGCCGGAATACGCCAACAATCAGGAGCCGCGTCGTCTTTGGGTGTCGGTGACGACGACCTTCTAACCCCTCTTCAGTTTCCTCCCCGACTGACCGGGCCGCCTCCTTGAAGGAAGCGGCCCGTTTTTTTGACCTGCGCCAAACTAAGCCGTTGGTCATTTTTGGCTGGCAGGGTGGCCGTCATGACTGATCGCGCCATCCGCAACCTCGAACACCTGCGCCGCACCGCCTCGACGGCGCGCGTGCTGAATCTGCTCAAGGTCTATGACGAGCACGGCGACAGCGACGACTGGGCCGAGCGCCCCATGTTCCGCAGCCCGGCCCTGAATCGCGCCCTGATCATCAAGCACCGGCTGCGGCGCAATGAGACCGACGCCTTTCCGGGCCGTCGGCAAGTGGCGACCAAGATCGTGGTGCCGATCGACAGCACCGACCTGAAGACCGGCGGCCGCTTCATCTTCGTCAACCAGATCGGCTTCGAGCGCGCCATGCACGAGGCCTTCGGCGTCGACCCCGACCACCCGGACCTGAAGACCCTGCGGCTGATGGATCAGCTGCCGTCGCTGGACCCCTTCCTGCTGCGCGAACAGCTGCGGCGCGGAAATGTGGACGCCGCCCCCTGCTATTTCGCCCTCAGCGAGGCCGATCTGGAGCGTATGCTGGAGTTCGTCCAGAAGGAGATCGAGCCTCTGGTCACGCTCAGCGTCGGCGACGGGGTGGTGGCCGCCGGTTCAACCGCCCGCATGGCGTCGAAGATCCTGTCCAACGCCCCCGGCGACCGGCTGGAGGCGCTGCGCCTGACGCTGAAGCTGGAGCCCGAGCAGTATCAGGAGGGCGTCTTCTGCTGGAAGGGCTTCCTCTACTACAAATGGTCGCTCGCCAGTCTGATGGCCGACATCGTCCATGTGGCCGACGAAGTGGGCACGATCCAGCCCGCCGGCCCCAGCGATCAGGCGGCCAAGGACTATATCGCGCGCGGACGCGGCGTGCTGCGCGGCCGCATCATGAGGACCTGCGAAGAGGTCAGCCGCACCCTACGCTACTACGACGACGCCTATGCGGGGCTGACGCGCGAGGGCAATCCGGTGGCGTTCCGCGACTTCCTGCTGGAGGCGCCCGCCCTGTTCACCCGCTTGGGCGACCAGCTGGGGGCGGTGCAGCACATCGTCAGCTTCTGGCGCTTCCGCTTCAACCCCAAGGCGCCGCCGGTCGGGGTGGAGGAGTTGATCGACATCTTCATGGACTTCGAAACCGGCCTGATGGGCCGGGGGCCCGACGAATTCGACCCACGCGACATCGCGGCGTAAGCCCAAAAGAAAACCCCGCGCCGTCGCCGGCCCGGGGTTCTGTCTTTCAGACCCGAGACAGGTCTCAGTAGCGGTAGTGTTCGGGCTTGAACGGCCCCTCGACCGGCACCGAGATGTAGTCGGCCTGATCCTGGCTCAGCGTCGTCAGCTTGGCGCCCAGCTTGGCCAGGTGCAGGAAGGCGACCTTCTCGTCCAGGTGCTTGGGCAGGGTGTAGACCTTGTTGTCGTAGGCCTTGGCGTTGGTCCACAGCTCGATCTGGGCCAGCGTCTGGTTGGTGAAGGACGCCGACATCACGAAGGACGGGTGGCCCGTGGCGTTGCCCAGATTCACCAGACGGCCTTCCGACAGCAGGATGATCTTCTTGCCGTCAGGGAACTCGACGTGGTGGACCTGATCCTTGATCTTGTCCCACTTGAAGTTCTTCAGGCCCGCGACCTGAATTTCCGAGTCGAAGTGGCCGATGTTGCAGACGATGGCGTTGTTGCGCATGGCGCGCATGTGCTCGACGCGGATGACGTCCTTGTTGCCCGTCGTGGTGACGAAGATGTCGGCCTTGTCGGCGACGTCTTCCAGGGTCTGGACCTCATAGCCTTCCATCGCCGCCTGCAGGGCGCAGATCGGGTCGATCTCCGTCACGATGACGCGTGCGCCGCCGTTGCGGAGCGAAGCCGCCGAACCCTTGCCCACGTCGCCGTAGCCGCAGACCACCGCCACCTTGCCCGACAGCATGACGTCGGTGCCGCGACGAATGGCGTCGACCAGGCTCTCACGGCAGCCGTACAGGTTGTCGAACTTCGACTTGGTGACGCTGTCGTTGACGTTGATCGCCGGGAACGGCAGCTCGCCGCGCTCGGCCATCTGATACAGGCGGTGGACGCCCGTGGTCGTCTCTTCCGACACGCCGCCGATGGCGTCGCGGATGGCCGAATAGAAGCCCGGCTTTTCCTTCAGATAGCGCTTCATGACCGAGAAGAGGGCTTCCTCTTCCTCGTTCTGCGGGTTGTCCAGGACGGAGGCGTCCTTCTCGGCCTTCGGACCCAGCACGCACAGCAGGGTGGCGTCGCCGCCGTCGTCCAGGATCAGGTTCGGGTAGCCGCCGTCGGCCCACTCGAAGATCTTGTGGGCGTATTCCCAATATTCAACCAGGGTCTCGCCCTTGAAGGCGAAGACCGGCGTGCCCGACGCGGCGATGGCGGCGGCGGCGTGGTCCTGGGTCGAGAAGATGTTGCACGAGGCCCAGCGCACTTCGGCGCCCAGGGCTTCCAGCGTCTGGATCAGCACGGCCGTCTGGATGGTCATGTGCAGGCTGCCGGCGATGCGGGCGCCCTTCAGCGGCTGGGACGCGCCGTATTCCGCGCGCAGCGCCATCAGGCCCGGCATCTCGGTTTCGGCGATGGCGATTTCCTTGTTGCCGAAGTCGGCCAGGGAGATGTCGCGGACGATGTAGTCGGTCATGCAGAAATGTCTTTCGGCCACTGTCGGGGGATCGCCGTCGCTATAGCGCGGCGCGGCGGCGGGAGCAATCAAGACATAAGGATGTCTTTATATGAGCGGTCAACCGCCTGAATCGCGGGCCCTCCGAAGCGGTTAAGGGAATCTACGCAATCCGGGCTTAACCCGGCCAATACCCTCTTGGTGACAAGGGGTATTAGGGCTCTCCCCCGCCCTGCCGTTGAAACGAGTTTGCGTCATGGCTTCCCACGAGATCGACCGTCGCATGAACTTCATGGGGCTGGGTCGGCCGTCCGCCGGTTACAGCGCCATCTCGGGCCTGCTGCGTCAGGCCGTGCCCCAGGCCCTGGCCGCCTTCTACGACAAGGTGCGCGCCGAGCCCGAGACCCGCCGCTTCTTCCGTGACGAAGGCCACATCACCGCGGCCAGCAACGCCCAGCAGCGCCACTGGGCCGCCATCATCGACGGCCGCGCCGACGAAGACTACGCCGCCTCGGTGCGCACCATCGGCCGCGTCCACGCCCGCATCGGTCTGGAGCCGCGCTGGTACATCGGCGGCTACAGCGTCATCCTGGCCCACCTGACCCGCGCCGTGGTCGAACGCCCCAGGAAGCTGTTCGCCAACCGCCGCGCGCACGACCGCATCACCGCCGAAGCCCTGGCCGAGCTCAACCAGCGGGTCATGCTGGACATGGACCTGGCCATCTCCATCTATCTGGACGCGCTGCAGGAAGAACGCGACCGCGTGCAGGCCGAGCACGACGCCGCCGAAGCCCGCCAGGCCGAGGTCGTGCGCGCCCTGGGCGCCGCCCTGCACAGCCTGGCCGACAACGATCTGTCCGTGACCATCCCGGACGTCTTCCCCGAGGAATACCGCTCGCTTCAGAACGACTTCCACGCCGCGACCCGCGCTCTGCGCACCGCCGTGCGCGCCGTGGCCGACAGCGTCGAGAGCCTGAGCGCCGGGTCCAGCCAGTTGGCCGTCGCCTCCGAAGACCTGGCCAGCCGCACCGAGCGTCAGGCCGCCAATCTGGAGCGCACCGTCAACGAGGCCGACGCCATCGCCCGCCAGGTCGCCTCGACCGCCGACGGCGCGCGCCAGACCGCCGAGGCTCTGGCCGCCGCCCGCGCCGATGTCGAGCACACGACCCAGGTGGTCGGCGACGCCGTATCCGCCATCCACGCCATCGCCGAATCCTCGACCGAGATCGCCCGCTTCACCAGCCTGATCGACGAGATCGCCTTCCAGACCAACCTGCTGGCCCTCAACGCCGGGGTCGAGGCCGCCCGCGCCGGCGACGCCGGGCGCGGCTTCGCCGTGGTGGCCCAGGAAGTGCGCGCCCTGGCCCAGCGCTCGTCCGAGGCCTCGGGCGAGATCCGCACCCTGATCTCCACCTCCTCGGCCCAGGTGGCGCGCGGCGTCGACCTGGTCGAACGCACCGGCGCGGCGCTGGAGCGCATCGGCGCCAAGGTCTCGGCCGTCGACGGTCTGGCGGGCGGCATCGCCGGCTCGGCTCAGGAACAGGCCGACGGCCTGGCGCGCGTCCGCCGCGCCATGGGCGAGATGGACGACATCACCCAGCAGAACGCCGCCATGACCGAAGAGGCCACCGCCGCCGCCCGTCAGCTGGCCAATGAGGCCGTCAGCCTGAACCAGCAGGTCGGCCGCTTCCGTCTGGACCGCTCGGTCGCCGCCGGCGCCGCCGCGACGGGCCCCCGCCTGGTCGCCTGATCCGCAGACGCAAATCCGACTGGCGTCAGGCGACGGACGCGGGCTAACACTCTCCCCGAGTTTCGAGGGGGGAGTATCCATGACGAAGACCTTGCTGACGACGGCCGCCTGCGCCCTGGCCCTGGCGGCCGCGGGCGCGCCCGCAGCCGCCCAGACCGCCACGCCCGTCGCGCCGACGGGCGCCGCGCCCGCGCCGGGCGTCGTGACCCTGATCCAGGCGGGGCGCCTGCTGGATCGTCCCGGCCAGGCCCCGCGCGGGCCGTCCACCCTGGTGGTGCGCGACGGCAAGGTGGTCGAGATCCGCGACGGCTTCGTCGACGCCGCCGCCTTCCCCGGCGCCGTGGTGGTGGACCAGCGCGACCGCTTCGTCCTGCCCGGCCTGATCGACAGCCATGTGCACCTGGTGTCCGACGTGGCCGGTCAAGCGGGCTTCCTGGCCGAGATCACCGACAACCTGCCCTCGCGCGCCTACAGCGCCGCCATGAACGCCCGCAAGACGCTGATGGCGGGCTTCACCACCGTGCGGAATCTGGGCGACAGCGGCGGCGTCACCCTGGCCCTGCGCGAGGAGACGGCGGCGCACCGCCTGGCCGGACCGCGCATCATCGACGCCGGGAACAGCATCTCGACCACCTCCGGCCACATGGACGGGCGTCTGGGCTTCAACGACGACTTCCGCGAGCACGTGGCCCACGACAACGTCTGCAACGGCGCCGAAAGCTGCCGCGAGGCCGTGCGTCTTCAGGTCGGACGCGGGGTCGACGTCATCAAGATCGCCACCACCGGCGGGGTCAACAGCCGCATCGGCGCCGGACTGGGCGCCCAGATGTTCGACGACGAGGCCAAGGCCCTGATCGACACGGCCCACCTCTACGGCAAGAAGGTCGCCGTCCACGCCCACGGCGCCGACGGCGTCAACCTGGCCCTGAGAATGGGCGTCGATTCGGTCGAGCACGGCACCATCTTCGACGACGAGACCCTGCAGCTGCTGCGTCGCACCCGCGCCTATTACGTCCCGACCCTGTCGGTGGTGAACGGCTACACGGAGCGTCTGGCCGCCGACCCCGAGGCCTATCCGCCGGAAGTCCTGGCCAAGATCCGCTGGCGTATCGAGATCACCGGCCAGTCGCTGCAACGCGCCGTCCCGGCGGGCGTCCGCATCGCCTTCGGCACCGACGCGGGCGTGTCCAAGCATGGCCGCAACGCCGATGAGTTCGAGCTGATGGTCAGGAACGGCATGACCCCGGCGACCGCCATCGAGGCGGCCACCGTCAACGCCGCCGATCTGCTGGGCGTCTCGGCCGAGGTCGGCACGCTGGAGCCGGGCAAACGCGCCGACGTCATCGCCGTGGCGGGCGACCCGCTGGCCGACGTCACGACGCTGAAGTCCGTGGCCTTCGTCATGCGCGACGGCCGCGTCTACAAGGACGAACGCTGAGCCAAAGAACGGCGACGCGTCACTTCCGGCTTGGCCGCGCCCGCGCGCGCGGCTAAGCCGTCGTCCCATGGCTGACGACGCTTCGATCCGACCCGCCCGCGATCTCTCGATCCCCCGTCACGACTGGACCCTGGAGGAGGTCGAGGCCCTGTTCGCCCGCCCCTTCATGGAGCTGGTGTTCGAGGCCGCGACGGTGCACCGGCGCACCTTCGACCCGAATGAAGTCCAGAAGTCGCAGCTGCTGTCGGTCAAGACCGGCGGCTGCGCCGAGAACTGCGGCTACTGCTCGCAATCTGCCAGCTTCAAGACCGGCCTGAAGGCCGAGAAGCTGATGGAGCCGACCGCCGTCATCGCCGAGGCCATGGCGGCCAAGGCGGGCGGGGCCAGCCGCTTCTGCATGGGCGCCGCCTGGCGCGAGTTGAAGGACCGCGACACGCCCAAGCTGGCGGCCATGATCTCGGGCGTGAAGGCGCTCGGACTGGAGACCTGCGCCACCCTGGGAATGCTGAACGCCGACCAGGCGAAACAGCTGAAGGACGCGGGCCTCGACTACTACAACCACAACCTCGACACCGGGCCTGAGTACTACGCCGAGGTGGTGACGACCCGCTCCTATCAGGACCGGCTGGAGACGCTGCAGCACGTCCGCGACGCCGGGATGAACACCTGCTGCGGCGGCATCGTCGGCATGGGCGAGAAGCGCCGCGACCGCGCTGGTCTGCTGCACGCCCTGGCCACCCTGCCCGTCCACCCCGACAGCCTGCCGGTCAACGCCCTGGTCCCCGTCGGCGGCACGCCTCTGGGCGAGCGGGTGCTGAAGGAGGGCGAGATCGATCCGATCGAGTTCGTCCGCACCGTCGCCGTCGCCCGCCTGGTCTGCCCCAAGTCGATGGTCCGCCTGTCGGCCGGTCGCGAAGGCATGACGCCGGAGATGCAGGCCCTGTGCTTCCTGGCGGGCGCCAACTCCATCTTCGTCGGCGGCAAGCTACTGACCACGCCGAACCCGGAAGAAGACGACGACGCCAAACTGTTCGCCCTGCTGGACCTGAAGCCGATGCCCGCCAAGGGTTGCGACGCCCATTGATCCGGGTCCGCCCGACGCGCGGAACGGACATCGACCGTCTGGAGGCGGTGGAGCGGTCGGCGGCGACGCTGTTCCGCGCCCTGCCCGACCTGGCCTGGCTGGCGGAGGACCGCACGGCCGGGCCTGAAGCCCATGCGCACAGCCGTCGCGCAGGGCCTGTCCTGGGTCGCGGTCGATGCGGCGGACCAGCCGATCGGCTTCCTGATCGCCGCCGTAGAGGACGGCGCAGACCTTCACGTTATGGAGTTGTCCGTCGCCGCCGACCATCAGGGACGCGGCGCCGGGCGGGCGCTGATGCAGACGGCCCGGCGCGAGGCCGAGACCCGCGCCCTGTCCGCCCTGACGCTGACGACGTTCGCAGGCGTCGCGTGGAACGCCCCCTTATACGCCCGCCTCGGCTACGCCGTGCTGACCACTGAAACGACGCCCGCCTATCTGCGCGATGCCTTGGCCGCGCAAGCCCGGCACGGCCTCACCGATCGCATCGCCATGCGGCTCACGCTCTGACGCCTATTTGCTCATCCAGGGACGCGACGCCCCGCTCTTGATACGCGCCGCCTGTTCGCGCTGGAAGCGCCCGCCGCGCGGCGGCTTGGGCCGGGCGTCGATCGCCGCCTTCTTGAGCCGCAGCACCCGCTGCACGGGCGTCTCGCCGGGAACGGCGTCCGCAGGTTCGGCGGCGGGGGCGTGATCGTCGTCTATGCTCATGCACGCGATGTAGCACGTCCGCCTCGCCCCCTGTCCATCGCCACGACGTCGATCAGACGAAGTCAGGGGCGGCGTCGAATCGTCCAGTCGCCCTCGCGCGGTCCCGGCGCCGTCTCCCACCCCGGCTTGAGCTTCAGCGTCCAACCCTCTCCCTTCAGGCCGTCGTCCGTCGACAGGACGCCGTCATGAGCCACCGCCAGGCGCGACCAGTCCGTCGACAACAGACCGTCCTGCTCGACCTCCAGAACACCCCAGTCCGCCGCGACGCGAATGACGCCGTAAACCGTCCCTTCAGGAGGCAAGGGCGTCACACGGTTGGGATCGAAGTTGAAGCTGGCCCCGGTCACCGGCGCGACCAGCAAGGGACCGTCCGCCAGACGGGCCCTGAGATGCGCGATGCGGACCGCCTGCACCCGCGCCCGCTCGGCCTCCTCGACCTGAAGCGCCCCTGCATCATAGCGCGCGCCGCGAACGGCGAAGGATTCGTCATCAGAAGCGGGCGACAGGCCCAACGTCTGCGACAGCATCAGGGCCAGACCCTCTCGCCGATCCCAATTCGTCCGCCACTCCGGCGCCGCCCCGTCCAACAGCACGCCATAGGCCGGTCCCGTATAATAGGCGAAGGACCGGGCGTATTCCCGCACCCTGTCGCCCTTTCCCAGGTGTTCGGCCAGATGGCGGACCATCGCATCGTCGCGTGAGAGACGACGCCCCGTGTATTCGGCGATCCCTTCGTGCCGTTCCATGGCGTTTTCAGCCGCTTCCGACTCAGGAAAGCGGGCATGCCGCCAGGCGCGGAAAGCCAGGGCGTCCTCAACGGCGACGCGGCGCGCGGCCGGGTCCGTCGCAGAAAGCGCCGCCGACAACGCCCTCAGTTCCAGGCGCAACGACACCCGTCCCGCTTCGGTCGCCAGGTGCGGCTGATCGGCGTTGACCGCCTTGAGGCCGATCTCATCCTGAATGCGGTGCCAGGCTTCGTGCATCAACAGGATCGACCGCGCGGGCTCGTCTCCGGTCAGCGGCGCGATCAGCATGGTCCAGACGCGGCCATTCCAGCGCACGGCCGTGTTGGCGATCGGCACGGCGTCGGGAAGACGCCCCTGAAAAACCTCGCCGTTTCGTTCCAGCGGCGTGTGGACGCCGTCAGCATTGGCGATGAATTCGCGCGTAGCGGGATCGGCGAGCATCATCGGCCCGCACAGGCTGACGCCCCACAGGCCGCTGTCGTCAGCTTCGCATAAAGCCTGCGCCTGATCGAAGCCCGCAGTCGCCGACGCCGCGTCCAGCCGCGATTGCGCCGCTGCGCCTCCTGCCGAAACAAGAAACAGAACCGCCCCCAGGCCAAGCCCTCTGCAAACGGGATATAGCGGCATAACTCCCCCTTCCGATGACAATCGCCCGCGGCCCCCTCAAGAGCGGACGTCGATCATATGGTGGAGCTTGGGACGGCGAAAATATGACGCGGCGGCGATCGTCCAGCGGGCCTGGTTCTACCGCCCCGGTCGTCGGGTCATCGCCGAGGCGGGGGCCAGTTGCAGGCCGCGCGCCTCCAGGCCCGTCGTCCAGCGGGCGGCGGCCTCGACGGTGACGGGGTAGGAGAAGCCGGTTCCCAGGGCCGCGCCGTTGGTCTTGGCGGCGGCCTCCAGCGCGTTGAACTGGCGCAAGATGGCGGCGGGGGTCTGTTCCTCGTCGACGATGCGGTCGGCGCTGGCGCGGGCGAAAGCGCCGGGGCGGCGGCGCATCGAACCGTCGTCGAGGAAGGCCAGGCCGCGCTGGCGCAGGTTGGTCATCAGGGCCGTCACGCCCTCGTCCGAGGTCGCGAACCGGTCGCCCAGATAGTTGGTCACGCCGAAATAGCCGGTGGCGCGCGCCAGCAGCCAGTCCAGCTTGACCGCCACGTCGTCGGCGCCGCCGGACGACAGCAGGGTGTAGGGGCCGGGGTCGTTGTCGGGATAGCCGGTCGGCTCCATCGGCAGTTCGATCATCACCTCATGGCCGTGGGCGCGGGCCATGTCGATCCAGGTCTGCAAGCCCTCGGCGTAGGGCACGAAGCTGAGCGTCACCTCGGCCGGCAGGCGCTCGATCGCCGCACGGGTGGTGGCGCTGTTCAGGCCCAGACCGCCGACCACGAGGGCCACCATCGGCTTGCCGTTCGAGCGGAAGGGCCGGGCGTAGGCCTGGGCCGGGACGCGACCGTCGGCGGCGATGCGCGGCAGGGGGCCATTGGGGCCGGGCTGGAACAGGCCCGCGATCGGCGCCTTGGGCAGGGGATTGGAGGGCGCGCGCACCGGGGCGCTGAAACCCTGGCCCGAGGCCACGCTGGCGCCGTCCGGCAGGGTGATCAGGGCCTCGCCGCCCATTGCGCTTTCGCCCATTAGGGCCGGATCGATGGGGCCGAGATCCTGATAGATGTCCAGACCGCTGAAACCGAAGGCCTCCGCCCCGGTCGGCGCCGTGTCGGCGGCGGCGGGCCGCTCCAGCACGGCGCTGGCCGTCGGCGCGCCCGCGCGCGGATCGCCCAGCACGGCGACGAACAGGGCGGCGGCGCCGATGACGAAGGCCCCGGCCGCGCCCGCCGCGACGGGCGGCTTCTTCAGGGCGTTCAGGACCGGCTCCATGGCGACGCGCGACCGGGGCTCCGGCGGCGCGCCTGCGGCGGCGGCGAGGGCGGACTGGCGCTTGGCGAACATAGTCAGGGCGGCGGCTCGGGCTTGCAGGCGCCGCACAGACGCGGCGCCCCTCAGCCTCAGTTAAGCCCTGCGTCGGTTAAGAAAGCCTAACGGCGCGTTCACCACGTTTGCGAGACGCGCCGGATGCGGCGATCAGTCCTTCTTCGGCTCGTCCGGCTTGATCGTGACGGTCGGCGGTTCAGGCGTGTCGGTCTTGGCCTCGGCCGTCTCGACCTTGTCTTCGCCGGGCTCGGTGATGACGATCCCCTCCGGCGCAGCGGCCAGCTTGGTCAGGTCGCCGCCGGCGCGCAGAACGTCCAGCGCCCGTTGCAGCTGATAGTCCTTGTCCTTGGCGTAGTCGGCGCCCGGCGCCTCGCGCGGGGTGTGCGGCCCCTTGCGCTCGGCCCCGATGGAGGAGTCCAGCGCCGTCGAATAGGCGGCCTCGGAATAGATGAAGCTGGAGCGCGAGACGATGCGGGCCTCAGCCTCGGAGCGCGCGACCTCCAGGTCCGGCTCGATGCCGATCTTCTGGATAGAGCGGCCCGACGGCGTGTAGTAGCGCGCCGTGGTGATCGACAGGGCGCCGTCCTGGCCGCCGCGCAGCGGGATCACGGTCTGCACCGACCCCTTGCCGAAGCTGGTCAGGCCGACGACCGTCGCCCGCTCCTGATCCTTCAGGGCGCCCGCCACGATTTCCGACGCCGAGGCCGAGCCGTAGTTGATCAGCACCACCACCGGCAGGCCGCCGGTCAGGTCGCCCGGCTTGGCGGCGTAGCGTTCGATGTCCTCGGGCTTGCGGCCGCGCTGGCTGACGATCTCGCCGCGCTCGAGGAAGGCGTCGGACACGTCGATGGCCGCCGTCAGCAGGCCGCCGCCGTTGTTGCGCAGGTCCAGCACATAGCCCTTCAGGCCCGGCTTCTCGCGCTTCAGCCGCTCGATCGTCTCGGTCAGCTCGCGGCCGGTGTTCTCGTTGAAGGTCGAGATGCGCAGATAGCCGAAGTCGCCTTCCAGACGGCCGGTGACGGATTCGACCTTGATGACCTCGCGCGTCAGCACGACCTCGCGCGGCTCCTCGCCGTCGCGCAGGAAGGTGACGGTGACGCTGGTGCCCGTGGCGCCGCGCAGCTTGTCCGAGACCTCGGACACGGTCAGACCGGCCGCGTTCTGGCCGTTGACGGCGCTGATGACGTCGCCCGCCTGAACCCCCGCACGGCCCGCCGGGCTGTCGTCCATCGGCGAGATGACCTTCACCAGCCCGCCCTCTGAGGTGATAGTCAGACCGACGCCGGAATATTCCCCCGAGGTCCGCTCGCGCAGGTCGCCGAAGGCCTTGGCCGGCAGGTAGTTGGAGTGCGGGTCGAGCGCCGTCATCATGCCCTGAAGGGCGGCCTCGATCAGCTTCTTGTTGTCGACCGGAACGACATAGGCCTGCTCGACGATGCCCAGCACGTCGCCGAACATCTCGAGCATGCGGAAGGTCTCGTTGCGCGGAGTCTGGCTGGCCACGGCCGCCGCCGATCCGCCCAACGCCAGGGCGGCGGCGCCCACGAGAAGCAGTTTACGCATTCGGTCTCTTTCCATCGGATCCGCTTTCGGCTCCGGTCGTCCAGGGCGGCGCGGGCGCCACGAACGGCGCGCGCGACAGTTCCGGCGATACAAACAGCGTCCGCGCCGATTTGAAAGGAATTTCGCGCGGTTGGGCGGGAGAGAGCTTGCCGGATGACGTCGCCTGGCGCCTGCACCTGCGCCTTTTCCGAGGATGACGGCGGGAAGGTGGATAACGGCGAGAAGGCGGATGACGGCGGGAGACAGAGCCCCCGCTACTGCAGCCAGGGCGCGGGATCGATGGGCCGTTCCTGGCGGCGCAGTTCGAAATAGGCCTCGCCGTCCTCGCCGGTGCGGCCCAGGGTCTGGCCGTCGGACACGCGCTGGCCGGTCTCAACCTCCAGCCGGTCAAGGCCCGCGATCACGGCGCGCCAGCCGGGGCCGAGGTCGAGGATCACCACCTCGCCCCATTCCTTCAGGGGGCCGGCGTAGGCGACGCGGCCCGCCGCGGGCGCGCCGACCGCCTCATGGCTGGAGCGCCAGCTCCATCCGGCGGAGCGGCCGCCGAAGCGTTGCGAGGGCGTCCCTGCGATGGGCGGCGTCAGGCGGCTGCGGCCTGCGGGCAGGCGGGCCGCCGGAGTCTCTTCGGGCGCTTCGGCGATCTGGGGCGCCTGCCCGCCCAGTTCCCGGATGCGGGCTTCCAGCGCCTTGGTCGCGCGTTCGGCCCGCGCCGCCTCCGCCCGCAGGACCGAACGCAGGGCGGTCTTGCGCGCCGTCAGCCCCTCGATCTCGGCGCGGCGGTCGTTCTGGGCGCTTTCGACGGTGAACAGGCGCTCGCTGGACAGGGCGGCCAGACGGCGGATGCGGCCGATCTCGGCCTGGCGCTCGACCAGGGTCTCGGCCCGGTCCTGAAGCTCGGGCGTGATGGCGCGGATCAGGATGGAGGCGCGCACCGTGTCCACCGCCTTGTCGGCCGGGATCAGCAGGGGCGGCGGCGGCTCGCGGCTCATCATCTGCAGGGCGGACAGCAGCCGTCCCTGCGCCGCGCGCTCGCGCGACAGGGCGGCCAGCAGGGCCGCTTCACGATCGCCCAGCTCCTTCAGACGGGCGCGCTGGGCCTCCATCTGCACGTCGTCCTCGGCCTCGGCGCGGCGCAGCTCGCGCAGCTGGCGGTCCAGGTCGACGATCTCCTCGGCGGCGGCGGCGGCCTCGGCGCGCAGGCGGCGGGCGCGGGCGGTCTCGTCGCGATACTCGGCCTGAAGCCGGGTCAGCTCGGGGTTCGGCTGGGCCGCGCGCTGGCTGGCCGCCGGCCCGGCCAGGGCCAGCAGCAGGCTGGAGGAGGTCAGAAGAAGAACGGCCCCGGATCGCATCAGTCGCGATGATAGGGCGAACCGGCCAGAATGGTCACGGCCCGATACAACTGCTCGGCCAGCATGGCGCGCGCCAGGGCGTGGGGCCAGGTCTGCGGCCCGAAGGCCAGGGTCGAGCGGGCCGCGCGACGCACGCTTTCGTCCAGACCGTCGGCGCCGCCGATGACGAAGACCAGCCGCCGTTCCCCCTGATCGCGCAAGGCGGCCACGTGGTCAGCGAAGGCGCGCGAGGAATAGGTCCGCCCCCGCTCGTCGCAGGCGATCAGGTGCGCGCCCTCGGCGGCGGCCAGCAGCAGCTCGGCCTCCGGCGCCTTGCCGGGCTTCTTCGGCTCCAGGTCGATGAGTTCGAGGGGGCCCAGACCCAGGGGCCGCCCCGACAGGGTGGCCCGCCGGGCGTAGTCGTCGGCCAGGGCGGCCTCGGGACCGCGGCCCGGCTTGCCGATGGCCGCGATCGCCAGCTTCATGAGGTCAGCCCGCAGTCAGAGAAAGGGTCAGCCGCGGACAGGGCCGCCGCGGTGGGCGCTGTCGACCGCCCAGATCTTCTCGATGTTGTAGAAGGTGCGCACTTCCGGGCGGAACAGGTGGACGACGACGTCGCCCGCATCCAGCAGCACCCAGTCGCAGTGCGGCAGACCCTCGACCTTCACCTTGCCCAGGCCCAGTTCCTTGAACAGGCGCAGCAGGTGGTCGGCGATGGCGCCGACGTGGCGGTGCGAGCGACCCGAAGCCACGATCATGGCGTCGGTCATCGGGCTCTTGCCGCGCAGGTCGATCAGGACGATGTCCTGGGCCTTGTCGTCGTCGAGTTTGGCGAGGACGGCCTGCTCCAGCTCGGTCGCGCCGACCGGCAGAGGCTGGCGCCCGTCGCTGCCGGAGTCGTCGCTACTGGGGCCGTCCTCGGCCTGACCGTCTTCGGAATGGACGGAATCCATCAGGTCCATTTCGTGCGCCGCATTCGAAACGGCGTCTTGCGCATCGTGCGCGGTCGAGGGGGTCAGCGGAGGGCTCCGAGGCGATTACTAAAAGCCGATCATAGCACGCCCGGCGCAAAAGGTCACCCGGCCTGCGACGACTCTTCACCCCGCCGCGCGCGTCGCGCGGATAGCGGTGGAGGAGCGGTGATTCAGCGGCGCCGTCAGATAGGTCCAGGCGGGCGCTTCCAGATTGGGCAGCAATCCGGCCTGGGCGGCGGGAATGCGATAGCGGGCGAACCGCGCCGCCGCCGGCGCCGTGCGGCTGTCCAGCAGACTGCCCGGCCGGGCGATCACCGCCACCGGCATCAACCGCATGATGTCGGTCCAACCCCGCCAGCGGTGGAAGCCCGCCAGATTGTCCGATCCCATCAGCCAGACGAAATGCACGCCCGGATGGCGCGCGACGATGGCGCGCAGGGTGTCGATGGTCCAGCCCGTGCCCGCCCGCGTCTCGAAGTCCGAGACGATCATGGCCGGGCCGACCGTGGCCGCCACGGCGCGCGCCGAGCTCATGCGGTCCGACAGCGGCGCGGTCTCGTGGTTGGATTTTAGCGGATTCTGCGGCGACACCAGCCAGACTACACGGTCCAGGTCCAGCCGCTGCATGGCGGTGGCCGCCACATGGGCGTGGCCGTCGTGGGCCGGATTGAACGAGCCGCCGAACAGGCCGACCTTCATACCCGGCGCCAGGTCCAGCCCGTCGCGCAGGGCGCCTCGGCGAAGACCGGAGCCTTTCGGCGCGGGACCGGCGTGGAAGAAGGACAAGGGCGTCTCTTGCGGCGGCGGCGAACGGATGAGCGCGGCCAACGCCTTATGCTCACCTGCGCCCTAACACGGTCCGAAGCGGCTGTCTCGCTCCGCGAACGGACTGAGCGCTCGCGCTAGAATTCCTTCCAGCTCGAGCCCGGATCACGCTCGCCCGGCTGGGCCAGCTGCTGGCCCCAGGTGATCATCATCAGGGCCTTGTGGCTGCGGATCTTGTACTGGCCGATCATCGGCGTGACGGCGCCAAGCGGCATCCCGGTGCGGGCGTCGTAGAGGAAGCCCGAGAACTCGGCCACGCCCATGCGGTCGCGGTTGGAGTAGAGCGACAGCTCCGGCAGGGAGACGACGTTCAGGCTCTCGTTGATCGGCACCCGCATGTCGGGAATGCCCACCACCCGGCGCAGCTGGTCCAGCGACAGGGCGCCGGCGCGCACCTCGAAGATGGCGTCGGCCTCGCCGCGCTCGCGCACGATGGCGTAGCCGGCCTCCGACAGGGCGGCGCGGATGGCGCTCAGCGCATAGCGGGCGTTCTCGGCCTGGAAATAGGTCTCGTCGACGAAGACGCGCACGCCCTGAGGGATCGGCAGGGTTAAGCCCTCGACCGCCCGGTCGGCCGCCCGGTTGACCAGCAGCATGTCCGTGGCCGTCCGCGCCGGATTGGTCTCCGTCACCGAGGCGCAGGCGCCCAGGCTCAGGACCGCCAGACCCAGGATCAGCCGCGCCGAAACGCTCACCAGGCGCCCACGTTCGGCATGGAGGCCCAGGGCTCGGCCGGGGCCAGACGCTCGCCCGACTGCAGCAGCTCGATCGAAATGCCGTCCGGCGAGCGGATGAAGGCCATGTGGCCGTCGCGCGGCGGGCGGTTGATGACGACGCCGCCGTCCATCAGGCGCTGACAGGCGGCGTAGATGTCGTCGACCTGAAAGGCCAGGTGGCCGAAGTTGCGGCCGCCGTCGTAGTCCTGATCGTCCCAGTTGTAGGTCAGCTCGACCTCGGGCGACTTCTCGGCCTCGGCGCGGGCCTTGTCGGCGGGCGCGGCCAGATAGACCAGGGTGAAGCGGCCCGCCTCATAGTCGGCGCGGCGCGTCTCCTCCAGACCCAGCAGGTCGCGGTAGAAACGCATCGAGGCGTCCAGATCCTTCACCCGAACCATGGCGTGCAGATAACGCATGACCGGACTCAGTGCGCCTCAGGCGGACGGGCCGCCGGATCGAGGTATTCGCTCTCGGGGTGTGGATGGGCCGACAGCACGAAGCGGCGGTCGCAATAGCCGCACTCGATGAAGTCGTCCTCGCCCATGTCCATATAGACCAGCGGGTGGCCCAGGGCCCCGCCGCCGCCGTCGCAGGCGACGCGCTTGGTCGAGACCACGATTTCTTCGGGCGGAGGAATGACGGCTTCGAGATGGCGGGGAGGCATGATCCGGTCCGGTCTGGAAAGGCTTTGCGCCGTTCCTAGGCGGACCGGACCGTCAGGTCAAACGTCGGAAGGCGCGGCCTTGCGGCCCATCACCCGATCGAACAGGGCCTTGCGCTTCTTGAACAGGGTCAGGCCCAGGCAGCCCGCGCCGACCCACAGGCCGATCTCGCCGATCACGGCGGCGACCGCGGCGATGATCGCCGCCTGGGTCATGGGCAGATAGTCCAGCTTGCCGGCCCCAAGGGCCAGGGCGAAGGCGGTGTAGCCGATGGCGCAGACGCCCATGGCGGCGAAGCCGATGATGCGGGTGCGGGTCAGAGGCTTGCGGGTAGCGACGGCGGTGGTCATGGCGTGTCCTCATCCAAGTGAAGTTGTCTTTCTGACAAGGAAGCTAGACACGATAACCAATCGCGTCAAGCACCATTTACATATCGTCTCGCAACCTTGTCTCACCCCGCGCGTCAACCGCTTGGCGAACGGCCTTGCGCGCCCTACCTATGCCGTCCGCCCCGCCCTGCTCGAGTTGAAGTCCGCCCCATGACCCAAACGCCCCGCCTGCCCGTCAACGCCATCGAGGTCAGGGGGCTGAAGAAGACCTACAAGGGCTCGCGCAAGTCCCCGCCGAAGACGGCCCTGCGCGGGGTCGATCTGACGGTGCCGCGCGGCTCGATGTTCGGCCTGCTGGGGCCCAACGGCGCGGGCAAGTCGACCCTGATCAACATCATCGCGGGCGTGGTGAACAAGTCCGAGGGCACGGTCCGCATCTGGGACCGCGACATCGACCATGAGGCGCGCGACGCCCGCTCGGCGCTCGGCGTTGTGCCGCAGGAGATCGTCGCCGACGTCTTCTTCACCCCGCGCGAGGCGCTGGAGGTCCAGGCCGGTTTCTATGGCGTGCCCGCGAACGAGCGCCGCTCGGACGAGTTGCTGGCGGCCCTGGGCCTGTCCGACAAGGCCAACGCCTATGTCCGCGCCCTGTCCGGCGGCATGAAGCGGCGCCTGATGGTGGCCAAGGCCCTGGTGCATAACCCGCCCGTCCTAATCCTGGACGAGCCGACGGCGGGCGTGGACGTCGAGCTGCGCCGCCAGCTGTGGGACTATGTCCGCAAAATCAATGAGGAGGGGGTGACGGTGATCCTGACCACCCACTACCTCGAAGAAGCGCAGGAGCTGTGCGACACCATCGCCATCATCAACCGGGGCGAGGTCGTGGCCTGCGAGCCGACCGAACAGTTGTTGAAGCGACTGGACACCCGCAACGTCGTGGTGACGCCCGAGACGGCGCCCGAGACCCTGCCCGCCCTGAACGGATTCGCGGTCGCCCCGCGCGCCAACGGCGCCTTCGTCGTCACCTATCGGACGGGCGAATCCAGCGTCGAGCAGGTGTTGGCCGCCGTGCGCGCGGCGGGCGTGACCATCAAGGACATCGCTACGGAAGACCCGGATCTGGAAGACGTCTTCCTGGCCATGACCTACGGCGACACGAGCCGCCCCGACCCGACGCAGGACTGAGGGAGGGGGCCTAGCCCTTTCACGCCACCATCACCGTGCCGAGCAGCAGCTTGGCCCCCGGCTTGCCCAGAATGGCGTCCGTCGCGTGCTGCAACGCCACCACCAGCCATTCGACATTCGGCGGCGCATCGGGCAGCAGCCGCTCGGCGGCGATGCGGACGATCTCGTTATAGGCGGCGCTGAGACGCGGCTGGGACAGCTGCGCCCGCTCCATCAGGGCGCCGTCGGCGATGTCGAGGCCCGTCTCGACCGTCATCACCCCGCGTCGCCCGTCGCGCCTCAGAACGGTAGCGGTGGCGGTCGGCAGGGACAGATAGCCGCCCTTGCCGCCGCCGCTCTTCTCGGGTGAAGCGTACGCCGCGCTCGCCAGCGCGAGCCCGCTCAGAGTCAGGCCGATCAGATGACGTCTGTCCATGACGCCACCCTAGCCGCGCACGCCTTTCCCGGACGTTGACGCCTAGCCCGCGACGAGACGGCGGCGTATGCGAAGGGCATGAGCATCGACCTGTCCCTCTATCGCCCCAACGTCGGGGTCGTCCTGTTCAACCCGGCCGGCCAGGTCTGGTTCGGCCGCCGCACCGACACGCCCGAACCGTGGAACTGGCAGTTCCCGCAGGGCGGCGTTGACGACGGCGAAGACCTGGAAGCCGCCGCCCGCCGCGAACTGCACGAAGAGACGGGCGTGCGCTCCATCGCCCTGCTGGGCCGCACGAGCGAGTGGATTCCCTATGACTTCCCCGAAGGCCTGCCGAGCCCCAAGAGCTGGAAGGGACTGAAAGGCCAGCGCCAGCAGTGGTTCGCCTTCCGTCTCACCGGCGCTGAGGACGAGATCGACCTGAACGCGCACGGCGAACCGGAATTCGACGCCTGGCGCTGGGGGCGACTGGAGGAGGCGCCCGGCCTGATCGTGCCGTTCAAACGGCCGGTCTATGAGCAGGTGGTGCAGGCGTTCGGAGAGTGGGCGCAATAGCTCCCCCCCCCTCGATGGGGGAAGGGCCGGGGATGGGGATGTGGGCGCGACGTTGAATGTCCGCGCGCGCGAGACGCGCCCGCGCCGCCGGAGCCTGACAGGAAACCGCCTGCCTTCATCCCCACCCAACCCTCCCCCATCGAGGGGGAGGGCCTGAGAAGCACGCACGAAAAAGGCCCCTCGCCGCAAGCGAGGGGCCTCTAATCGTTTCAGCCGTGCGAACCTTTAGTTCGCGGTCAGCTCCGAAGCCTCTTCGGCCAGGATGGTCAGGCCTTCGCCGTTGACGTCGGCGAAGCCGCCCTTGACCTCGAAGCGGCGGCGCTGGGCGCCGTCATAGACCGTCACCACGCCTTCGCGCAGGGTGGTCATGAAGGGCGCGTGGCCCGGCAGGACGCCGAAGTCGCCCTCGACGCCCGGCGCATCGACCTGATCGACCGAACCGGCGAAGACTTCGCGTTCCGGGGCGACGAGGGAGAAGTTCAGCTTACCGGCCATGGCTTAGGCTTCCGCGGCCATCTTGGCGGCCTTCTCGACAGCCTCTTCGATGGCGCCGACCATGTAGAAGGCGGCTTCCGGCAGGTGGTCGTATTCGCCGTCGCAGATCGCCTTGAACGAGCGGATGGTGTCGGCCAGCTCGACGAACTTGCCCGGCGAGCCGGTGAACTGTTCGGCCACGAAGAAGGGCTGCGACAGGAAGCGCTGGATCTTGCGGGCGCGCGACACGACCAGCTTGTCGTCTTCCGACAGCTCGTCCATGCCCAGGATGGCGATGATGTCCTTCAGCGCCTTGTACTGCTGCAGGATTTCCTGGACGCGGCGAGCGACCTGATAGTGCTCCTCGCCGATGACCAGCGGGTCCATGATCCGCGAGGTGGAGTCCAGCGGGTCCACGGCCGGGAAGATGGCCTGGGCGGCGATGTCGCGCGACAGAACGGTCGTGGCGTCCAGGTGGGCGAACGAAGCGGCCGGGGCCGGGTCGGTCAGGTCGTCGGCGGGGACGTAGATGGCCTGGACCGAGGTGATCGAGCCCTTCTTGGTCGAGGTGATGCGCTCCTGCAGGTTGCCCATCTCGGTCGCCAGCGTCGGCTGATAGCCCACGGCCGAGGGGATGCGGCCCAGCAGAGCCGACACTTCCGAACCGGCCTGGGTGAAGCGGAAGATGTTGTCGACGAACAGCAGCACGTCCTTGCCTTCCTCGTCACGGAAGTATTCCGCGATCGACAGGCCGGTCAGGGCGACGCGGGCGCGGGCGCCCGGCGGCTCGTTCATCTGGCCGTAGACCAGGGCGCACTTGGAGCCTTCGGTCGAGCCGTTGTTCTTGGCCGGGTCCACGTTCACGTTGGACTCGATCATCTCGTGGTACAGGTCGTTGCCTTCGCGGGTGCGTTCGCCCACGCCGGCCAGAACCGAGTAACCGCCGTAAGCCTTGGCGATGTTGTTGATCAGTTCCTGCATGGTCACGGTCTTGCCCACGCCGGCGCCGCCGAACAGGCCGGTCTTGCCGCCCTTGGTGTAGGGGCAGATCAGGTCGATGACCTTGATGCCGGTGACCAGGATTTCCGCCGAGGTCGACTGTTCGTCGAAGGTCGGGGCTTCCTTGTGGATCGGACGGTATTCGGTGGTCAGGATCGGACCGGCTTCGTCGATCGGCTGGCCGACGACGTTCATGATGCGGCCGAGCGTGCCCGGACCGACCGGGGCCATGATCGACTTGCCGGTGTCGACGACGGGCTGACCGCGGGTCAGGCCTTCGGTCGTGTCCATGGCGATGGCGCGGACCATGTTCTCACCCAGGTGCTGGGCGACTTCCAGGACCAGGGTGAAGGGCTCGCCCGTCTTCTGGTCGACGTTCTGGGTCTCCAGAGCGCTCAGGATCGCCGGCAGGTGGCCTTCAAACTCGACGTCGACGACGGCGCCGATGACCTGGGCGATCTTGCCCTGGCCCGCGACGGTCGCGACGGCGGCCTTCGGAGCGGCGGCCTTCTTGGGAGCGGCCGGCTTCTTGGCGGCGGGTTTCTTGGCGGCGGTGGTGTCGGTCATCGGGTTTTTGTCCGTGTCGAATGTCAGCTGTATCGGGATCAGAGCGCTTCAGCGCCGGCGATGATCTCGATCAGCTCGGTGGTGATCTGAGCCTGGCGGGAACGGTTGTACTGCAGCGTCAGGGCGCTGATGAGGTCGCCCGCGTTGCGCGTGGCGTTGTCCATCGCGGCCATCTGGGCGCCGAAGAAGCCGGCCTGGTTCTCCAGCAGGGCGGCCAGGATCTGCGTCGTCAGGTTGCGCGGCAGCAGGGTCTCGAGGATTTCCTCTTCCGACGGCTCATACTCATAGAGCGCGCCGGCGTCGGCCGAGGCGTCCGCGTCGACTTCGGCCGGGGCCAGCTGACGCGACGACGGAACCTGAGAGATCACCGACTTGAACTGGCTGTAGAAGAGGGTGACCTTGTCGGCCTCGCCCGCTTCAAACTTCTCGGCCAGCAGTTCGGCGATCGGCTGGGCCGAATGCAGGCCCACCGTCTTGTGCTCGCTCAGCTCGAAGGTCTTGACGACCTTGTCGCCGAACAGGCGGGTCAGCTGGTCGCGCGACTTGCGGCCGACGGCCACGATCTCGACGGTCTTGCCGTTGGCGATCAGGCTGTTGATGTGGTCCCGCGCAGCGCGGATGACGTTGGTCGAGAACCCGCCCGCCAGGCCCTTGTCGGCCGTGGCGACGACGACCAGATGCTTCTGGTCGGCGCCGGTCCCGGTCATCAGGCGCGGGCCGTCGTCGCCGACGCCGGCCGCCAGGTTGGCGATGACCGAGGCCATCCGCTGCGCATAGGGCCGGGCGCTTTCGGCCTGGTCCTGGGCGCGCTTCAGCTTGGCCGCGGCGACCATCTGCATGGCTTTCGTGATCTTCTGCGTCGCTTTGACGCTTCCGATCCGATCGCGCATTTCCTTGAGGCTAGCCATCCGGCTCTGCTCTTCCTTTGACTACAGGGCCGAACGATCAGGCGAAGGTCTTGGCGAAGGCCGCCAGGATGTCCTTCAGCTCGGCTTCCAGCTCGGGCGTCAGGGCCTTCTTGGTGCGGATGCCGTCCAGCAGCGAGGCGTGGTTGGCGTGGATGCGCGCCAGCAGTTCGCTCTCGAAGCGGCCGACCTGCGACACTTCGATGCCGTCCAGATAGCCGCGCGTGCCGGCGTAGATCGACACGACCTGCTCTTCGACGGCCAGCGGCGAGTACTGCGGCTGCTTCAGCAGCTCGGTCAGGCGGGCGCCGCGGGCCAGCAGGCGCTGAGTCGAGACGTCCAGATCCGAGCCGAACTTCGCGAAGGCGGCCATTTCACGATACTGGGCCAGCTCGCCCTTAATCGAACCGGCGACCTGCTTCATGGCCTTGATCTGGGCTGAGGAGCCGACGCGCGACACCGAGATGCCGACGTTCACGGCCGGACGGATGCCCTGATAGAACAGGTCCGATTCCAGGAAAATCTGGCCGTCGGTGATCGAGATCACGTTGGTCGGGATGTAGGCCGACACGTCGTTGGCCTGGGTTTCGATGATCGGCAGGGCGGTCAGCGAGCCCGAACCGTAGTCCTCGTTCAGCTTGGCCGAACGCTCCAGCAGGCGAGAGTGCAGGTAGAAGACGTCGCCCGGATAGGCTTCACGGCCCGGCGGACGACGCAGCAGCAGCGACATCTGGCGATAGGCCACGGCCTGCTTGGACAGGTCGTCATAGATGATCAGGCCGTGCATGCCGTTGTCGCGGAAATACTCGCCCATGGCGGTGCCGGCGAACGGGGCCAGGAACTGCAGCGGGGCCGGCTCCGACGCCGTGGCGGCCACGACGATGGTGTATTCCAGCGCGCCCGACTCCTCGAGGGTCTTGACGATCTGGGCCACGGTCGAACGCTTCTGACCGATGGCGACGTAGATGCAGTACAGCTTGGCCGACTCGTCGTCCGACTTGTTGACGGCCTTCTGGTTCAGGATGGTGTCGATGGCGACGGCGGTCTTGCCGACCTGACGGTCGCCGATGATCAGCTCGCGCTGGCCGCGGCCGACCGGGATCAGGGTGTCGATCGCCTTCATGCCCGTCTGCATCGGCTCGTGAACCGACTTGCGCGGGATGATGCCGGGGGCCTTCACGTCGACGCGGCGACGCTCGGTGAACTGGATCGGGCCCTTGCCGTCGATCGGCTCGCCCAGCGGGTTGACGACGCGGCCCAGCAGGCCCTTGCCGACCGGCACGTCCACGATCTCGCCCAGGCGGCGCACGTCGTCGCCTTCGGCGATGGCGGCGTCCGCGCCGAAGATCACGGCGCCCACGTTGTCGCGCTCCAGGTTCAGGGCCATGCCCTTCACGCCGGCCTTGGTGAACTCGACCATTTCACCGGCCTGGACGTTGTCCAGACCGTGAATGCGCGCGATGCCGTCGCCGACCGACAGCACCTGGCCGACGTCCGAGACGTCGGCTTCCACGCCGAAGTTGGCGATCTGCGACTTGAGGATGGCCGAGATTTCGGCGGCGCGGATATCCATGATTGGCTCTTTCGGCTTTCGTCTTCGGTGCGGGCCCGCTGGCCCGGCTTGATCTGGAATTCGGGGCTTAGGCGCGCTTCAGCGCAAAAGTCATCTGGTCGAGCTTGGTCTTCAGCGAGGCGTCGAACAGCTTCGAGCCCACCTTGACCTTCAGCCCGCCCAGGATCGTCGGATCGACGCGGGCGGTCAGTTCGGGATCGCGGCCCAGGGCGGCGCGCAGCTCGGCCTGGATCTTCTTGGTCTGGGCGGCGCTCAGCGCCACGGCCGAGACCACCTCGGCGGCCACGACGCCCGTCTTCTTGGCGTACAGCGCCTCGAAGCCGGCGATCACGCCCGGCAGGTCCGACGCGCGGCCGTTCTGGCCCAACAGACCCAGGAAGTTGCGCGTCGTCGCATTGAACTTGGCCTTGTCGGCGATGGCGACCAGGCCCTTGGCCTGATCAGCCGACGCCATGACGGGCGAGGTGGCGAGACGGCGCAGGTCCGCGCTGTCCAGCCAGGCCGCCTTTAGCGCGGCCAGATCGGCGCGCACGGCGTCCAGCGCCCCCGTCTCGTCCGCGAGGTCGAACAGCGCCTGTGCATACCGTCCGCCGACTTCCGTCGTCCTGAAATCGTCCGCCACTTATATTTGGTCCGCGTCTAAAGCGTTTGGATCAAGACCGGCCGCAGTCGCCTGCGCCAGCCAAGGGCCTGAAATGCTTGTAGAAAGCACGCTGGGGACGCATCTTTCGATACGCCCTTCGCTAAAGCCGCGCGGCTGATACCATGCAAGGCCTCGCCTCGCAACCGAGGGGCGCGGAACGATAACGCCGCACCCGCGCTCTCTTTGGTCGAATAGGACCGGTCAAGCTGGGTTCGACAGGAGGGCCTGCGACGACGACGACGCCATCCGGCGCTTGATGCGCGCTCACGCTCCCGTTACCGAAAACCTTCCAACACCCATCAGGACACCCGATGCTCGAAAGCATAACCCCGCTGTTGACCGATCCCGCCGCCTGGGCGGCCCTTGTGACCCTCGTGGTCATGGAGGTGGTGCTGGGGATCGACAACCTGATCTTCATCTCGATCCTCTCGAACAAGCTCCCGCCCGAGCACCGCCAGCGCACGCGC
Organism: Brevundimonas sp. UBA7507; assembly: GCF_002478355.1. Taxonomy (NCBI): domain Bacteria; kingdom Pseudomonadati; phylum Pseudomonadota; class Alphaproteobacteria; order Caulobacterales; family Caulobacteraceae; genus Brevundimonas; species Brevundimonas sp. UBA7507. Next base: position 118,147 of record NZ_DLNP01000017.1, read on the forward strand.
CGTATCGGCATCGGCCTGGCGCTGATCATGCGCCTGGGCCTTCTGGCCACCATCGGCTGGATCGTCGGCCTGACCCAGCCGGTCTTCGACCTGGGCTTCCACGGCGAGACCTTCGACACCGCCTTCTCCTGGCGCGATCTGATCCTGATCGCCGGCGGCCTCTTCCTGGTCTGGAAGGCCACCAAGGAAATCCACCACGCGGTCGACACCACCCCGTCGAACGACATGCTGGAGAAGGACAAGAAGGACGTCGTCATCAACAACGTCGGTTCGGCCATCTTCCAGATCATTCTGCTGGACCTGGTGTTTTCGGTCGACTCCATCCTGACGGCGGTCGGCATGACCGATCACGTGCCGATCATGATGGTGGCCGTCATTGTCGCCGTGACCGTCATGCTTCTGGCGGCCGACCCGCTGGCGAACTTCATCGACAAGAACCCGACCGTGGTCATGCTGGCCCTGGGCTTCCTGCTGATGATCGGCGCCGTGCTGATCGCCGACGGCTTCGGCGTCCACGTGCCCAAGGGCTACATCTACGCCGCCATGGCCTTCTCGGCCCTGGTCGAGGGCCTGAACATGTGGTCGCGCAACGCCCAGATCAGAAAGAACCAGGCCGAGGAAGCCGCCCAGGCCGCCCTCAACAAGGCCGAAACCGCCGAGCCCGGCGTCTAAGCGTGCGTATCGGGCCGGTCCTGGCGACGCTTCTGCTGGCGCTGCCCGCGTCGGCGGCGGCGCAAGCGCCGGGGCCGGCCCCTTCTTCTTCCACCCAGCCCGCGCCGGCTCGCGTTCCGGTCTACGGCTATGAGGTGGTGCGGACCTTCCCCCACGACCCGACCGCCTTCACCCAGGGGCTGGTCGTCCGCGACGGCGTGCTGATCGAGAGCACCGGCCGCAATCCCTCCAGCGTGCGCCGCGTGCGGCTGGAGGACGGCGTCGTGCTGCAGAAGCGCGATCTCGAACCTGAATATTTCGGCGAGGGCCTGACCGAGAAGGACGGCCGCGTCTTCTCCCTGTCGTGGATCAACGGCGTCGGCTTCATCTGGAATGCGGACGACCTGAAGCCCGTCTCGCGCTTCGCCTATGCGGGCGAGGGCTGGGGCCTGACGCACGACGGGACGCTCCTGATCCTGTCCGACGGATCGGCGGCCCTGCGCTTCCTCGATCCCGACACCCAGGCCGAGACCGGCCGCGTCTCCGTCACCCTGAACGGCCGCCCGGTGCGCCAGCTGAACGAGCTGGAATGGATCGACGGCGAGGTCTGGGCCAACGTCTGGCGGACCGACTACATCCTCCGCATCGACCCAGAGTCCGGCCGCGTGGTCGGCGTCATCGACCTCAGCGGCCTGCTGCCCAAGGATCAGGTGAAGGATCCGGTCGACGACGTGCTGAACGGAATCGCCTGGGACGCGCAGAACCGCCGCCTGTTCGTCACCGGCAAGAACTGGCCCAGCCTGTTCGAGATCAGACTGACCGGGCCGAGGTAGGCCCCGTCTTCCGCGTCTGAGGCTCTCACTGGGCCCCGGCGTCCGCCGGGGTGAGCGGGTGCAAAGAACGCGCTCAAGCAGCGAGCCGCCGCGCGGCGAGCGATAGCGCCTTACAGGAAACTATAAGGATCCACGTCCACCGTCAGCCGCACCGAGGCCGGAACCTTCACCCGCGCCAGCCAGGCGCGCAGGAAGGCCTGCAGGTTCACGTCGCGGTCGGCCCGCACCAGCAGCCGCTTCCTCCGCCGCCCGCGCACCAGGGCCAGCGGCGCATCGGCGGGGCCATAGACCTCCAGCCGCTCGGCGTTGGGGATGGCCTCGGCCAGATCGCGGGCGACCTTCTCGACCGCCATGGCGTTCTCGCTGGACAGGATCAGCGCCGCCAGACGGCCGTGCGGCGGCAGGGACGCCGCCTCGCGCTCAGCCATCTCCGCCTCGACGAAGGCGTCGCGGTCGCCCCCCGCCAGCGCCTGCAGCACCGGATGCTCGGGCGTCCAGGTCTGCAGCAGGGCGCGGCCCGGCTTGTCCGCTCGCCCCGCCCGGCCCGTGGCCTGGGCCAGCAGCTGATAGGTGCGCTCGGCCGCGCGCAGGTCGCCGCCGCGAAGCCCTAAGTCCGCGTCCACCACCCCGACCAGCGTCAGGCGCGGGAAGTTGTGGCCTTTCGCCGCAGCCTGGGTGGCGACCAGGATGTCGATCTCGCCGTCGGCCATGGATTGGATCAGGGCGCGGGCCGATTTGCCGTCCGGGACGGTGTCTGAGCTGAAGACGGCGGTGCGCGCCTGAGGGAAGAGCTGGCGCACCTCCTCCTCGACCCGCTCGACGCCCGGCCCGACCGGCACCAGCGAATCCTCGGCCCCGCATGATGGGCAGGCCTTGGGCTTGGGCATGGAGAAGCCGGTCAGGTGGCAGACCAGCCGCCCGGTGTAGCGATGCTCGACCAGCCAGGAATCCGTGTCCGGCGCCGTCAGCCGGTGCCCGCACGACCGGCACAGCACCACCGGCGCATAGCCGCGTCGGTTGAGGAACAGCAGGCTCTGTTCGCCCCGCGCCAGCGTCTCGCCGATGGCTTCGCGCAACGGCTGCGACAGCCAGGTCTGCGGATCGGGCGGGCATTCGCGCAGGTCGATCAGCCCGATCTCGGGCAGCACCGCCGCCCCGTGCCGCGCCGCCAGCTTCAGCCAGCGATACCGCCCCTGATGCGCGTTCCACAGCGTCTCCAGCGACGGAGTGGCCGAGGCCAGCACCACCGCCGCCCCCTCGATCCGCGCCCGCGCCACGGCCAGGTCGCGGCCGTGATAGACGAGCCCCTCCTCCTGCTTGAAGGAGCCGTCGTGCTCCTCGTCCACCACGATCAGGCGCAGGTTGGCGTAGGGCAGGAACAGGGCCGAGCGCGCGCCGACCACGATGTTGCAGCGCCCGGCGACCACCGCCTCCCACGCCTGTCGACGGCGCGGCGGGGCGACGCCGGAATGCCATTCGGCCGGGGCGACGCCGAAGCGGGCGGTGATGCGCTCGATCACCGCCTGGGTCAGGGCGATCTCGGGCAGCAGGATCAGCACCTGCGCCGTCGGATCGGCCCGCAACACCCGCGCCGCCGCCTCCAGATAGGCCTCCGTCTTGCCCGAGCCCGTCACCCCGTCCAGCAGGAAGGGGGCGAAGCCGCCCGCCGTCACAGCCTCGGCGATGGCGGCCGCAGACGCCGCCTGATCGGGGTTCAGGGTCGCGGGCGCATGGTCGGGGTTGGGCGCATCGAAGGCGGCGACGGCCTCGACCTCGAACGCCTCCAGCACGCCTTCATCGACCAGCCCCTTGACCACGCCGGACGAGACGCCCGCCGCCCGCGCCAGATCGGGGCCGGGCATGGATCGCGCGCCCAGCGCCTCCAGCACCGCCGTGCGCGTCGCCGTGGGTCGGGCGGGACTGCGCCCCTCGATGCGCCGCACCCGCCGCTCGGGCCGGGGCCGGGGCGCGCGCAGCCCCTTCAGCGCCGTCGCCGCCATCTCGCCGGGCGGGCTGAGGGTCCAGCGCGCCGCCCATTCGACGAAGTCCAGCGTTCGCTCCGGCAGACGCGGATCGTCCAGCACCTGCTCAACCGCCTTCAGCTTGCGATTGGAGCCGGTCGTCTCGAACACGTCGGCCACCACGCCCCGGATCAGGCGCGGGCCCAGCGGCACGGCGACCTGATCGCCGCGCTCGACCGACAGCGCCTCGGGAACCGCATAGTCGAAGGCTTCCGGCACCGGCAGGGGAATGAGGACGGAGGCGACCTTCACAGCGCGCCCTCGCACGCCCGCAACGCCGACGTCCGATACCGACGTCGCGCCCTGCCATGATCGCCGCCCTTCGCCACGCCCGGCGAAGCGATTTCAGACGATTCAGACGAATTGGACTCTGTTTTTTCGATCACGGAGTCTGAAACTTCCCGGGCCGCGAAAGACGGTCGCTTCCGTCACAACTCGGCGCTAAAACTGGTCTCATGAAACTCTTTCTCGACACCGCCGACGTCGCCGTCATCAAGGACTTGCTGCCCACCGGGATGGTGGACGGCGTCACCACCAATCCTAGCCTGATCGCCAAGTCGGGTCGCAACATCGCCGAGGTCATCGCCGAAATCTGCGCCCTGGTCGAGGGGCCGATCTCGGCCGAGGCCGTGGCGACCGACTTCGAGACCATGGTCAAGGAAGGCGACAAGCTGGCCTCCATCGCCCCCAACGTCGTGGTCAAGCTGCCTCTGACCTGGGACGGCCTGCGCGCCACCCGCGCCTTCGCCGACAAGGGCATCAAGACCAACGTCACCCTGTGCTTCTCGGCGGCCCAGGCCATGCTGGCGGCCAAGGCGGGCGCGACCTTCATCTCGCCCTTCGTCGGTCGTCTGGACGATGTCGGCGCCGACGGCGTGGGCCTGCTGGAGGACATCCGCACCCTTTACGATATCCACGACTTCAGCACGGAAATCCTGGCCGCCTCGGTGCGCAATGCGGACCATGTCACCGCCGCCGCCCTGGCCGGCGCCGACGCCTCGACCATTCCGGCCGACGTTTTCAAGGCCCTAGTAAAGCACCCGTTAACCGACAAGGGTTTGGATGCCTTCCTGGCGGACTGGGGCAAGACCGGTCAGTCGATTCTATAGTTTCTGACCCGACGAGAGGTCCGCTTGAGCACTTCCCTGGACCTCTCCACCGACCCGACGGCGGGCCTGCACTGGCCGCAGGTGCGCGCCTGGCTGGGCGATCACGCCGAACATCTGCTGGACGACCGCGCCCTGCTGGAAGAGCTGGGCCTGGCCGCCACCGGCCGCAACGTCGTCGACTTCGGCCGCGCCGCCCTGGCGCGGCTGGAGGCCGTCGCCCAGCGCGAAGCCGGGGCGCGCAAGCTGATCGAAGAGATCGCCCGCGCCAACTTCGCCGCCCAGACCCAGACCCACGTCGCCGCCCTGGACCTGATGGAGGCCCAGACTCATGCCGAACTGGCGCGCTGCCTCGACGCCGTGACGCAGGGGCGTTTCGGCCTGGCGGGCGCCGCCGTGGCGATCGAGAAGCCGGGCGCCGTCCCCTTCGGCTGGAAGGCGCTGGAGCCGGGCCGCGTCGACGCCCTGCTGGGCGAAGACGGCCTGCACTGGCTCGGCCCCAACTTCACCGGCCTCAGCCTGTTCGGCCCGGCCGAGGGCGAGGTCGCCTCGGTCGCCCTGGTGCGGATGAACCTGCGCCTGCCGGGCGCCGCCGCGCCCCGCGCCGCCCTGTGCGCCTTCGGCTCGGGCGAGGAAGACGGCTTCACCCCCGCCATGGGGTGCGAACTGGTGGCCTTCGTCGCCCGCGTGGTCGAACGCATGGCCGAGCGATGGCCGCTGGACGCCTGAGCGCCCCCTCCATGACTTCGCAGGACGCTCTGGCCGCCTGGCTGGAGCATCTGGCCCATGAGCGCCGCCTGTCGCCGCGCACGCTGGAGGCCTATGGCCACATCGGCCGGCTGTATCTGGCCTTTCTGGAGCGCCATCGCGGCGGCCCCCAAAGCGCGGCCGACCTGGGGTCCGTCACGGCGGCCGAGGCGCGCGCCCATCTGGCCGAACGCCGCAGCGGCGATCGCCCGCTGAACGCCCGCTCGCTCAGCCAGACCCTGGCCGCCATCCGGGGCTTTCACGCCTTTCTTGACCGGCGCCTCGGCGTAGCGACGCCCCAACTGGCTCTTGTGCGGGGCCCCAAGGTCAAGCCCTCCCTGCCCCGCCCGGTCAGCGAGGATCAGGCCAAGGGCCTGCTGCACGAGCCCGAGGCCGATCCCGACATGGAGCCGTGGGAGGCCGCCCGCGACCGCGCTGTCCTGACCCTGCTCTACGGCTGCGGCCTGCGGATTTCCGAGGCCCTGTCGCTGAAGCGATCCGACGCGCCCCTGACCGACAGCCTTCGCATCACCGGCAAGGGCGACAAGACGCGGATGGTCCCCGTCCTGCCGCAGGTGCGCGAGGCGACGCAGGCCTATCTGGCGCTGCAGCCCTTCGTCATCGACGCCGATCAGGCCCTGTTCCGCGCACGACGCGGCGGCCCCCTGAGCGCTCGCCATGTGCAGGCGACGGTGCAACGGCTGCGCGGGCGTCTCGGCCTTCCCGCTTCGGCCACGCCCCACGCCCTGCGCCACAGCTTCGCCACCCACCTGCTGGGCGCCGGCGCCGACCTGCGCTCGATCCAGGAACTGCTGGGCCACGCCAGCCTGTCGACGACGCAGAAGTACACCCAGGTCGACGCCGCCCGCCTGCTGGCCGCCTACGCCCAGGCCCATCCGCGCGGCTGACCCTCCGCAAACGGACTTTCCAGCACCTCGAAAAGGCGCCAGAATTCCGGCCTGGGGATCGCGGAACGGGAGTTCACGCGCGTGCACAGGCCGATTCTCGTTTCCGAGACCGATCGCCTCGCCCCCAGCCGCCGCATGGCCCTGAGCCTGCTGGCCCAGACCGGGCTTGTTCTGGCCGCCCCGGCCTGGGCGCAGGATGCGGCGGGCCAGACGCCCTCCGCTCCTCCGCCCGACGCCGAGGCGCGCCTGCTGGCGAACCTGCTGACGCGCATCGGCGTCGAGGTCGATCTGGACGGGCGCAACGCGCTGTTCGTCATCGACACGGGCGCAGAGCGCAGCGCGATCTCCGACCGGCTGGCGCAGGCGCTGGACCTTCCACCCGGCCCGCCCGTCCTGGTGCACGGCATCACCACCGCCCAGATGACGCCGACCGTGCGCCTGCCCCATCTGGCCTTTTCCGAGCGACGGTTCGCCGACCTGGTCCTGCCGGTCTTTCCCTATGGGCTGCTGGGAGCCGACGGTCTTCTGGGGCTGGACGTGTTGTCGCGCTTCCGGCTGACCCTAGACCTGCGGCGACGCCGGGTCATGATCGCGGCCTCGGGCGCCGACGTCGTGCGGCGCGGCCTGTCCTTCGGCGGACGCGCCAGCCGCGTGGGTCTGGACATCACCGATGTCCGCTCGGGGCGTTTCAGCCAGTTGATCCTGACCCAGGTCGCCGCCGACGGCGTCCCGGCCGTCGCCTTCATCGACAGCGGCGCCCAATACTCGATCGGCAACCGCGCCCTGATGCGGGCGCTGGATTCGCGCCTGGGCCGGGTCGAGCGTCCCTTGGTGCGCGTCTATGGCGTAATCGGCCAGTCCTTGCTGGTGCGGTCCGGCGAACTGGCTGATCTGCGCCTGGCGCGGCGCGATTTGGGGCCGACGCCTCTGTTGTTCGGCGATCTGCACGCCTTTCGCATCCTGAACCTGATCGACCGCCCCGCCCTGTTGCTGGGCGCCGACGTCCTGACCCGGTTCAGCCAGGTGACGCTGGACTATGGCCGCGGCCGCATCGCCCTCGGCGGCCTGGTCCGTCGTCCGACGCCGCAGGCCGCGCCTCGGTCCTAGGCCTATCAGATCGCCCGAACCGCCCCGCCGTCGACGCGGATCAGGGAGCCGGTGACATAGCCCGCCAGCGGACTGGCCAGAAAGGCGGCGACGGCGCCGAATTCCTCGGTCGCGCCGATGCGTCCGGCGGGGATGGACTTGACCGATTCCGCACGGGCCTCGGCGGGTTCGACGCCCGTCGCTGCGGCGCGCGCGGCGTCCAGCCGCTCGATGCGCGGGGTGTCGATCCGGCCCGGCAGCAGGGTGTTGACCGTCACCCCATTGGCCGCCACCTCGCCCGCCAGGGTCTTGGCCCAGGCCGCCACCGAGGCGCGCAAGGTGTTGGACACCCCCAGCGTCCCGATCGGCTCGACCACGCTGGTCGAGGCGACGTTCAGCACCCGGCCCCAGCCCATTGACCGCATCCCCGGCATGACCCGGTCGGTCAGGCGGAAGACCGACAGCACCATGGCGTCGAATTGCTCGCGCCACAGCGCCGGGTCCAACCCCGCCACGCCCGAGGGTGGCGGCCCGCCCGTGTTGTTCAGCAGAATCTGGATCGGCCCGCCCAGCCCGGCCTCAGCGACGTCCACCGCCTTCAGCAGGGCCTCGTGATCGGCCAGATCGGCCGGGGCGATGACCGCCTTGCCCGGCCCCATGGCGTTCAGTTCGTCGGCCACGACCTGAAGCTTTGCCGCATCGCGCGACAGCAGGGCCACGTGCGCGCCCTCGGCCACAAGCGCCGTCGCCACCGCCCGCCCCAGGCCGCTGGAGCCGCCGCAGACCAGGGCGCGCTTGCCGGTGAGTTGAAGATCCATGCAAGGCTCCTGTTGCGAAACACCCAAGGCTCCACATGTACGTGGCCCTCTCGTCCAGACAAGGCCGCCATGTCGCTTCCCGCCCTGCCCATCGAAACCGAACGCCTGTCGCTGCGCGCCTTCCGCCCGGACGATTTTGACGCCTATTACGCCTACCACGCCCTGCCCGAGGTCTATCGCTACCTCTACGCCGCGCCGCCGAACGCCGAAGAGGCGCGCAGAACCCTGCAAACGGCGAACGCCTTCACCGAGGACGGCGACGTCTCGCGGCTGGCGGTGACGCGACGCGCGGATGGAGTCCTGCTGGGCGAGCTTTTCCTTAGGCTGGCCAGCAAGGCGGCCCTGCAGGCCGAGATCGGCTACATCTTCAACCCGGCCTTCGCCGGCCAGGGCTACGCCGCCGAGGCGGTGCGCGCCCTGGTCGGGGTCTCCTTCTCCAGCCTCGGCCTGCATCGCCTCTACGCCCGCCTCGACACGGACAACCAAGGCTCCATCGGCCTGGTCGAGCGGCTGCGCTTCCGGCGTGAGGCGCACCTGATCCAGAATGACCGTTTCAACGGCGTCTGGGGCGACGAGTTCATCTACGCCGTGCTGGCCGCGGAATGGGCCGCTAACGCAGAACCGCGTCGGAACTGACCAGCCGCACGTCGTGCATCTGGTTCAGATAGGCCTCGTAGTAGCCTTTGTGCGAGGCGCCGACGACGGTCAGCATCCGCGTGCCCGGATAGCGCCCCAGCACGTCGCGGATATTGGCGACCATGCGCAGGTTGCGGGTCTCCCAATAGCCCAGGTAGCGTCGCCCGAACGCCTCGGGCGACGGCTCCACATGGGTCGCGCCGAAGTCGGAGCGATAGGCCAGCATCTGCGTCTCCGGCATATTGTAGGCCCGGTAGATGTTCAGCAGGCCACCGGCCTGGGCCAGGTTCTCGAACAGGGGCTGATCCATGGCCTTGCGCGCGTGGACATAGGGATTGTCCCAGGCCGCCATGATCGCCTTGCCCTGAGCCTCTTCCTCGTCGGGACGAGACGCCGAGTCCGCCGTGTGATCATCCACCGCCCACAGGCGCTCAAGGCCGAGCCGCGCGGCCAGAACGGCCGCCAGCAGATCGGACTCGTTCCTGCGTGTCATGCGCCGGTTCAGCTTGGCCGCCATGTCCGCCGTCAGGCCGTCCTGAGCCTTGCGCTCGCCCTCGGGCAGGCGCAGCCACTGCACCAGGGCCGAGGTCGGCTCTCCTGCGGCGAGCAAGAGGGCCGCCAGCCGTCGCCGCTCGGCCGCCGTCGGAGCCTCGGGCCAAGCAGCCAGCAGGCGTTCGACCTCGGCGTTGGCCGCCGGCACGTCCAGACCAAGAGCCCGCCCCTCGGCGCTCGGATCGTAGCAGTAGGTCTCGACCGACTCGGCGTAGCGCGAAGGATAGCGCCGCATGGCGTCGCACTGCAGACCGGACAGGTTTTCGATGGCGACAGCGGTCGGACGCCAGGCTTCCAGCCGCTCCAGCAAGGGCTCCAGCTGCTCGGACCGGAAGCTGTCCGGCAGGCCCGACAGGTGAGGCGAACCCAGCACCAGCACCTCATTGAGAGCGCCCGCCGGCGGCCCCTTCAGCTGGTCCGGGTGAAACGAGGGGCGATACTCCTGCGCCGAAGCGGCCGAACCGATCGCCACCCACGCCGCCGCCAGCCAGATTCCCACACGCATCGTCTCACCCTCGCTCCTACGAAATCGTGGTGAAGCTGCGGGCGAGGCCGCGCCCCGACAAGTTAAGATTCGGCAATAGGCCGGAACACGGCGCCGCGTTGCGCGTCTTGATCAACCCGGACTATCGTACCGCCTGAACTCGAAGAGGCTCCGCCGATGGCCAGAAAACCTGACCTCATCCGCATAGGCCTGGGCGCTGTCGCAGCGTTGGGGATCACAGCCTCAGTGAACGTGCTGATCGATTTCGGCGCGATGATCCACAATGTCGTTTGCAGCAGCCACGGCTGGTTCGCCTGAAGCAAATGAAAACGGCGCGCTCCGTGCGGAACGCGCCGTTTTGTTTTCAGCCGGAAAGCCGAAGGCTTACGCCTGCATCGTCCAGCCTTCGACGCCCATGGCCGCCTGACGGAAGGCTTCCGAGCGGGTCGGGTGCGGGTGGCAGGTGCGGGCCACGTCTTCCGAGGCGCCGCCGAAGGCCATGGTCATGCAGGCCTCGCCGATCAGTTCGCCCGCCTGCGGGCCATAGATGTGGACGCCCAGCACCTTGTCCGTCGCGGCGTCGGCCAGAACCTTCACGAAGCCCTCGGTCTCGTGGTTGATCTTGGCGCGGCTGTTGGCGGCGAAGGGGAACTTTCCTTTCTTGTAGGAAACGCCCGCGGCCTTCAGCGCCTCTTCGGTCTTGCCGACCCAGGCCACTTCCGGGCCGGTGTAGATGACCGACGGCACCAGGTCGTAGTCGACGTGGCCCGGCTTGCCCGCGATCAGCTCGATCACGGCCACGGCGTCTTCCTCGGCCTTGTGGGCCAGCATCGGGCCGTGCGTCACATCGCCGATGACCCAGACGCCCGGCGCCGAGGTCTTGAAGTGATCGTTGGCGATGAAGCCGCGCTGATCCGGCGTGACGCCGACCGTCTCCAGCCCCAGACCGGCGGTGTAGGGACGGCGACCGATGGCGACCAGAACCACGTCGCCCTTCAGGGTTTCGGCCTCGCCGCCCTTGGCGGGTTCGAGGGTCAGCTCGACGCCGTCCTTGGAGGTCTTGGCGCCGGTGACCTTCGTGCCCATGCGGAAGGTCATGCCCTGCTTGGTCAGGCCGCGCTGGAAGGCGGTGGCGACTTCGCCGTCCATGCCCGCGCCGACCTTGTCGAGGAACTCCACGACCGTGACCTGGGCGCCCAGACGGCGCCAGACCGAGCCGAGCTCGAGGCCGATGACGCCCGCGCCGATGACGATCAGATGCTTGGGCACCTTGGGCAGGAACAGGGCGCCGGTCGAGTCGATGACCTTGCCGTCCTCGAAGGCGACGCCCGGCAGCGGGGTCGGCTCGGAGCCGGTGGCGATGACGATGTTCTTGGTCTCGAGCGTGGTCTTGGCGCCGCCCTCGGCTTCGACCTCGACCTTGCCGGCCCCGACGATGCGGCCGAAGCCCTTCACCACGTCGACCTTGTTCTTCTTCATCAGGAATTCGATGCCCTTGGTCAGGGCCTCGACGCTGTCGTCCTTGGCCTTGTGCATCTGGGCCAGGTTCAGCTTGGGCTTCACTTCGATGCCGATGCCGGCGAATTCGATGTTGGCGGCTTCATACAGTTCCGAGGCGTGCAGCAGGGCCTTCGACGGCATGCAGCCGACGTTCAGACAGGTGCCGCCCAGGGTCGCGCGCTTTTCGATCAGGGCGGTCTTCAGCCCCAGTTGTCCGGCGCGGATGGCGGCGTTGTAGCCGCCCGGCCCGCCCCCGATGATCACCACGTCGTAGGTCTGGGAAGCGGCGTCGGCCATATGGTCCTCTGAGGTTCGGGCGCCGGGCAGGCGCTGAAAATGAAGCGGCGCGGACACTAGCGCCGACCCCGGCGGGGTCAACCGCCACAGTTCATATAGGCCGTGATCCCAACGGGGGCCATGCCGACAAAAGCAAAAGGCCGGGCGTCGCCGCCCGGCCTTCCGTTTTCAGCCCGTCAGAGCCGATTAGTATTTGAAGCGCACGCCCATGAAGACGTTGTAGCCGAACTTCTCATACTCATAGGTCCGCTCGCGCGAGCCGTAGTAGCGGACGCCCGCCGAGTCGGTCAGGTTCTTGGCCTCGCCGAACACCTCGACCCCGTTGCCGAAGTCGTAGGAGGCGGTGAAGTCCAGCTGTTCGCGGCCCTCGACGAACAGGTCCATGTCCGCATCGTCGGCGTTGATCTCTTCCAGATAGTCGCTGCGCTTGGTGTAGCTGAGGCGGGCGCTGAAGCCGGCCATCTCGTAGAAGAGGGCCAGGTTGTAGTTGCTGTCCGACTGGCCCGGCAGGGCGAACTTGTTGCGGCCGCCATAGGCCTGGGCCGTTTCGATCTCGGCGTCGGTCCAGGTGTAGTTTGCGAAGACGCCGAAGCCCGAGGCCCAGCCGGGCAGGAAGCTGAACTTCTGCTGCCAGTTCAGCTCCAGGCCCATCAGGTGGCCGTTGGGGGCGTTGATGGGGGTTTCGAACTCGGCGTCGAACTCGGTCCCGTCGATCGTCACCTTGTCCTTGTAGTTCAGGGTGTAACGATAGTCCGTCAGATCCTTGTAGAAGGCGTTGGCCGAGACCACGCCGAGCGAGGCAAAGTAGTATTCCAGCCCGAAGTCGAGGTTGTTCGACAGGGTCGCTTCCAGGCTCGGATTGCCGATCGCATACTTTTTCTCCGTGCCCTCGGTCTCTTCCTCTCGGCGCGGCACGATGTCGGTGTACTCCGGCCGGGAAATCGAACGCGTCAGGGCGAAGCGGCCGATCAGGTTGTCCGAAAAGGCGTGGCGGACGGTCAGGCTGGGGAAGAACTCCGTGTCGTCGCGGCTGACGTTCGCCGTGCCGTAGAACTCGGTTTCGATCTCCTCGCCGTTCTCGTCCTCGGCGTTCTCCAGGCTGTAGGTCGCTGCGGAGCCGTCGAACTTGGTCTGTTCGACGCGCAGACCGGCGATGATGTTGGTGGCGCCGATATCGAAACGGGCCTGGCCATAGGCCGCCAGGATGTCTTCCTGCGCTTCATAGTCAGCCAGCACGGAATCGGGCATCCGGCGCTTGGCCTGCGGCCGCACCTGGCCGAAGTAGCCATTGGCCAGACCGTTATTGAACTTGTGGCCCAGCAGATAGCCGTAGTTGCGCGACTCCGAGCCCGTCATCAGGTCGGCGTAGGTCTGTGTCGGCGCCTGCTTGATACGGCTGCGCTCTTCGTCGGCCGACACGTCGCGCGAGCGGAACTTGCCGCCGAACTTCCACGTCACCTCGCGACCGCCGATGATCGAGGGCAGCTCGAAATTGGTCTGGAAGGCGTATTCCTCCTGGGTCGTGGTGGAGGAGCGGAAGTCCGTCTGGGCGTATTTATAGTTCGACTGATCCAGATGATCGCCATCGGCGAAGATCGAATAGGTCGGCTCGTAGTGGCTGCCCGTGAAGTCGTAGCTGACGGTCGGAGCGCTGTTCAGTTCGAACAGCAGCTCGTTGCGGTTCGGGTAGGTCTGCTCGCTGCTGGCCCAGGACAGACTGGCGTCCCACACGGCGCCGTTGCCGAAGATGCGCTCGGCCCCGGTCGTCAGGGTCAGGATCTCGTTCTTCTGGGTGCGGTGACGCAGCTGGCGCTCGACCGTCACGTCATTGAAGGTCGCCTTGCGGTCCGTGGCGCCGGCCTGAAGCTTTCCTTCGTCATAGGTCAGCAGCAGCTGGTTGCGGTACTCGTCGTCCTCGAACTGGGCGAACGAGCCGCGGACCCAGGCGCGATAGGCGTCCGACGGGCGGAACTCCAGCGAGCCGTTGATCGACTGGCGCGTGCGCTCGGTGTCATAGTCCTTGAACAGGCTTTCCTCGAGGGCGAATACTTCGCCGCCGCCCTTGAGCTTGATCTTGGTCCAGCCGGACTCGACGTTGTCGGGGCGGCGGTTGGTCCTGGAGTAGGAGTAGGACAGCAGGCCGCCGAAGGTCTGGTCCGCGCCGAAGACGTTCGACGCCGTGGCACCCGCGCGGATGTCCTCGCCGCCGTAGTCGTTGTAGCTGCCGCCGGCATAGCCGCTGACGGCCAGGCGGCGCTGGTCGAAGGGCGAGCGGGTCTTGATGTTGACCGCGCCGGCGATGGAGTCGGCGTCCTGGCTCGGCAGCAGGGTCTTGGAGATCTCGATGTTGGAGACGATGTCGCTGGGCAGGGTGTCCAGGTCGACCGCGCGCGTGCCCGGATCGACGGCCGGAACCGTCACCCCGTCCACCGACACGGCGGTGAAGGCCGACGGCGCGCCACGCACGTTGATGTAGCGGCCCTCGCCTTGGTCGCGCTGGATGGCGATGCCCGGCACGCGCTGCAGCGATTCCGCCACGTTCGGGTCGGGATAGCGGCCGATGGCGTCGGCCGACAGGACGTTGATCACGCCGTCGGCGTTCTTCTGCTGGTTCAGCGAGCGGGCCACGCCTTCGGTGATGACGCCGTTGACGATGACGTCGGCCACGGCGACCGCATCGCCCGAGCCCATCATGACGGTGACCGAGGTCAGGCGGCCCGGCGCGGCGGCGACCGTCTGGGTCGCGGTCGGCAGGCCGATGTAGCGCGCCTCCAGCGTGACCTGGCCCGAGACGCCGCCCAGGTTGAACTCGCCCTGGCTGTCGCTGACGGCGCGGCGGCCGCTGACGCGGTCAATGATCTCGGCGCCCGGCAGGGGCGAGCCGTCGGCGTTGACGACGCGGCCGATCAGGCCGTCGCCCGCCGGGGCGGCCGCAACGGCCGGAGCGGCGTCAACCGCCACATCAGCCGCCTGGGCGGCGACAGCGAAAACCATCGGCAGGCTCGCCGCGCTGAGAAGAAGTCCGAGCTTCATGTCCATATCCCCGAAGGCCGGCGCCGCTTCTGGCGGCCCGGTTCGGCGGCATGGCTAATGCGCCGCGACGACGAGAGAACGACGGTTTCACGAAAAGGAATCTGCGCGCGGAACACGAGACGACGACAGTTCGTCCCGGCCCGGATCATTCATCGACGCTGGAAGCGATGCGCTGCGCGCAAAAGGAAACGGGGCCCGACCTTGCGGCCGGACCCCGTTTTCCCTTTCGACTGGAGCGGGCGAGGCGATTCGAACGCCCGACCCTCACCTTGGCAAGGTGATGCTCTACCCCTGAGCTACGCCCGCACTCCGTTGGGAGCGATGTGCTGCTCCCCGTCGAGGAAGGGGCGTATAGCGGACCGACTTCGGATCGCGCAAGCCCCTTTTTCGATTTTCGTCCAATCCGTCGATTTTTTTCGAATAGCCCTGAAACTTCACACGAAAACGGCCCCCGAAACGCCCGCAAGGACGCCTCGGAGGCCGCTTCAAAGCGCCGCCGCCTGCCGCTACGCGCCCCGCCCGCTCAAGCAGCGAGCCGCCGCGCGGCGAGCGTTAGCGGCCTTGCCGCGCCTCGCCTTAGCGAGGCGCGAGACGGATCGCCCCGTCCAGACGGATGCACTCGCCGTTGATGTAGGTGTTCTCGGCCAGGTGCAGGGCCAGGGCGGCGTAGTCGGCCGGCGTGCCCAGGCGCTTGGGGAAGGGGATCATGGCGGCTAGGGCGTCCTGCACCTTCTGGTCCATGCCCGCCATCATCGGCGTCCACATGATGCCCGGCAGGATGGTGTTGACCCGCACGCCCTCGTTCATCAGGTCGCGCGCGACCGGCAGGGTCATGGCGTAGACGCCGCCCTTGGACGCCGAATAGGCCGCCTGGCCGATCTGGCCGTCCTGGGCCGCGACCGAGGCGGTGTTGACGATCAGGCCGCGCTCGCCGTCGTCCATCGGCTCCAGCGTGACCATGCCCGCCGCCGACTGCGACAGGACGCGGAAGGTGCCGAACAGGTTGATCGAGACGGTGCGCTCGAACTGGGCCATGTCGTGGGCGCGAATCTCGCCGGTGTCCTTCTTGCGGCTGACGGTCTTCTGGCCGGTGGCGATCCCGGCGCAGTTGACGGTCAGGCGCTCCTGGCCGTGGGCGGCGCGGGCCTTTTCGAACCCGGCCTTGACGCTCTCGTCCGAGGTCACGTCCACCTTGCAGAAGACGCCGCCGATCTCCTGGGCGATGACCTCGCCGCGTTCCTCGTTCAGGTCGAACAGGGCGACCTTGACGCCCTTGGCCGCCAGGGCGCGCGCCGTGCCTTCGCCGAGGCCCGAAGCCCCGCCCGTCACCACTGCTGCGATCGAAGCGTCGAGTTTCATGAAAGTCGTCCTATATTCGATTGAACCGAGTGCTCGTGCGAGGATTTAGCGGCCATGACCGCAAAGACCAACGGGGTGTCGCCTGATGACGCCATCAATCCTGAAAAGGCCCTGGTTCCCGCCGTGCAGAAGGTGAACGAGATGCGCGTGCGCAAGGGCTTCTGGCCCAAGATGCGGCGCACCGCCGCCCGCATCCCCTTCGCCGGACAGGCCCTGGCCGCCTGGTATGCGACCCAGGATCCCAAGACGCCGCTGGCGGCCAAGGGGCTGATCCTGGGGGCGCTGGCCTATTTCGTCATGCCGGTGGACGCCATTCCCGACATCTTCGCCGGCATCGGCTTCACCGACGACGCGGCCGTGATCGCCGCGGTGCTGGCGACCCTGGGCGCCCACCTCAAGCCCCGCCACCACGATCAGGCGGCGCAGGCGTTGAAGCGGCTGCGGGAGGACGAGGAAGAATAAATCCTTCTCCCCTTGCGGGAGAAGGATGCTCCGATCAATCCTCGACCTTCACGACGATCTTGCCGACGGCGGTGCGGTCGCTGAGGGCCTGGATGGCCTCGTGGGCGCGCTCCAGCGGAAAGGTGCGGCTGACGCGCGGCTTGATCTTGCCCTCGGCGTAGAGCTGCATCAGCTCGGCCATGTTGGCGGCGTGGGCCTTGGGATCGCGGGCGACGGCGGCGCCCCAGAAGACGCCGACCACCGACACCGACTTCAGCAGCGTCAGGTTCAGCGGCAGGGACGGGATCCCCGCCGGGAAGCCCACCACCAGATAGCGGCCGTTCCAGTCCATCGCGCGCAGGGCCGGCTCGGCGTAGTCGCCGCCGACGCCGTCGAACACCACATCGGCGCCGTCACGGCCGGTCGACAGCTTGAACTCGCCCGACAGCGCCTTCTGGGCCGCCTTGTCCATCGGGCCGGAGGGGTAGATCAGGCCGTTGTCGGCGCCCAGCTCCAGCGCGAACTCCACCTTGTCGTTGGTCGAGGCGGCGGCGACCACGCGCGCGCCCATCGCCTTGCCCAGCTCGACGGCGGCGGCGCCGACGCCCCCCGCCGCGCCCAGCACCAGCAGGGTCTCGCCCGGCTGCAGCTGCGCCCGGTCCTTCAGAGCGTAGTAGCTGGTGCCGTAGGTCATGATGAAGGCGGCGGCGGTCTCATAGTCCATGCCGTCGGGAATGGGGATCAGCGTCTCGGCCTTGACCTTCAACCGCTCGACCATGCCGCCCCAGCCGGGCACGGCGACCACCCGATCGCCCCGGAACACGCCCTTGACGCCTTCGCCGACGGCGTCGACCACGCCCGCGACCTCGGCCCCCGGCGCGAAGGGGCGCTCGGGCTTGAACTGGTATTTGTCGGCGATGATCAGGGCGTCAGGATAGTTGACGCCCACGGCCTTGACCTCGATCACCACCTCGCCCGGACCGGGCGTGGGGTCCATGACCTCCTCGACGACGAGCGATTCCGGGCCGCCGGGGGCCTTGGACAGGACTGCACGCATAGGAACTCTTTTCAGCTATCCCCCATCGGCCATGGCGCCGACACGCCGGCGACGCTAATCAGCCTGCGGCCCGATGCAAAGAGGCCGAATGGGTTCTGAGGAGACGATCATGGCGAAACCCGCCCTCATCCTTCACGGCGGCGCCGGCGCCCGGCGCGAGCGCAACTATGACGCCGAGGTCGTGCACATGCGCGAGGTGGTGGAGGCGATGAAGGCGCGGCTGGACGCCGGGGCCTCGGCCCTGGACGTGGCGGTCGAGGCGGTCGTCCTGCTGGAGGATTCCGGCCTCTATGTCGCCGGTCGCGGCGCCTCGCCCAATCTGGCGGGCGACTATGAGCTGGACGCCAGCCTCATGGACGGCGCCTCGGGCAAGGCCGGGGCCGTCGCCGCCCTGCAGGGCTTCCGCAACCCGGTCGTCGCCGCCCGCGCGGTGATGGACCGCACTCCCCACGTCATGCTGGCCGGGAACGGCGCCGCCCGCTTCGCCGCCGAACAGGGTCTGGCGCGCGTCGAGGACCCCGAGGCCTGGTACACCCGCGCCGGCAAGGGCGAGGACAACCATCCGCCCGGCGGTCTGAGCCACGGCACCGTCGGCTGCTGCGTGCTGGACAGCCAGGGTCGCCTGGCCGCCGCCACCTCGACGGCGGGCGTGTTCGGCAAGATGCCGGGCCGCGTCGGCGACACCCCCATCCCCGCCGCCGGCACCTGGGCCGACGAACACGCCGCCGTCTCCTGCACCGGCCAGGGCGAGTATTTCATCCGCGTCGCCGCCGCCGTGCGCACGGCCTTCGGCGTCGCCGCCGGCCAGTCTCTGGCCGAGGCGTCGCAAGCCGTCATCGACCGCATCGGCGCCCTGGGCGGCGACGGCGGCCTGATCGCCCTGGATCGCGAGGGGAACATCGCCGCCCCCTACAACAGCCAGGGCATGAAGCGCGCCTGGCTGGCGACCGACGGCGGCGTCGGCGTCGAGGTGTTCGGGCGGTAGAGCTCCGCCCCTTTCATTACATCTCCGTAAGGTGCGCGGCGGCTCTTCGCCCTGCTAGGCTTTCGGCGCCCGTTTCTTCGATCGCGGGCGTTGGAAAGCCGCCCCTCATGAAGAATCGCCTGATCCTGACCGCCTGCGCCTCGGCGCTGCTGCTCGGCCTGCCCGCCGCCGCCCCGGCCTGGGCCAAGGCGCCGCCCGCCGTCGCGTCGACCGCCCAGGGCGGGGTCGAGGTGCCGCCGCTGGGCTTCGCCAAGCGGGTGCTGGCCAACGGCATGGAGGTCTATACGGCGCGCGACGCCTCGACCTCCAACGTCACGGTGCAGGTCTGGTATCGCGTGGGGTCGAAGGACGATCCGGCGGGCCGTTCGGGCTTCGCCCACCTGTTCGAGCACCTGCTGTTCAAGGCGACGAAGAACATGCCGTCCGAGACGTTCGATCGTCTGACCGAGGACGTCGGCGGCTTCAACAACGCCTTCACCGCCGACGACGTGACCGCCTATTACGAGGTCGTCCCGGCCAACCACCTGCAGCGTATCCTGTTCGCCGAGGCCGACCGCATGGGCTCGCTGGTCGTCGACGAGGCGAACTTCGCCTCCGAGCGCGACGTGGTGAAAGAGGAATACCGCCAGCGCATCCTGGCCAGCCCCTACGGCCGCCTGTTCGGCCTATTCACGCCCGAGACCATCTATCAGGACCACCCCTATCGCCGTCCGGGCATCGGCTCGATCGAGGAGCTGGACGCCGCGACCCTGGACGACGTGCGGCGCTTCCACGCCACCTACTACCGGCCGGACAACGCCATGCTGATCGTGGCGGGCAATTTCGATCAGGCGCAGCTGGACGGCTGGGTCGACGAATATTTCGCCCCGCTGAAGCGTCCGTCGACGCCCATGCCCGCCAACGACGTGAAAGAGCCCGAGCCGACCGGCCCGCGCACCGCCACCTACTATGCGCCGAACGTGCCCCTGCCCGCCGTCGCCCTGGCCTGGAACACCGTGGCCTACAAGGACGCCGACCGCGCGGCCCTGACGGTGCTGGACGGCATCCTGTCGACCGGCGAGAGCAGCCGCCTGTACCGCTCGCTGGTCTATGACAAGCAGATCGCCGCCTCGGCGGGCTCCAACCCCGACTTCGCCCAGCAGGCGGGCAATCTGACCGCCTACGCCATCATGGCGGGCGGCGAGACGGTCGAGACCGGCAAGGCCGCGCTGGAGGCCGAGATCGCGCGCCTGCGCGACGAACCCGTCACCGCCGCCGAACTGGCCGAGGCCAAGAACGAGCTGGTCGCCGACGCCCTGCGCGGGCGTGAA
This sequence comes from Brevundimonas sp. UBA7507, assembly GCF_002478355.1. NCBI lineage: Bacteria > Pseudomonadati > Pseudomonadota > Alphaproteobacteria > Caulobacterales > Caulobacteraceae > Brevundimonas > Brevundimonas sp. UBA7507. Next base: position 137,971 of record NZ_DLNP01000017.1, read on the forward strand.
AGCATCGACGACCGCGCCACCACCCTGGGCATGGCGCTGATCATGACCGGCGACGCGACCGCCGCCGACCGCGAGATCGCCGAGATCCAGGCCGTCACCGCCGCCGACGTGCAGCGCGTGGCCCGCCGCTATCTGACGCCGCAGCGCCAGATCACCATCAACTACCTGCCCGCCGACGACGCCAATGCGCCCAGCGAGCAGAAGAAGAACGTCGACGCCCCCGTCACGGTCGCGTCCCTGGCCCCGGCCGGTCCGGTCGCCGTTCTGCTGCCGGAAGCCGAGCGCGCCCGACTGCCCCAGCCGGGGCCGGAAGTGTCGCCCGCCACCCCGGCCATCGCCGACTTCCGTCTGGACAACGGGTTGCGTGTCCTGGTCGCCCCGACGCAGGGCCTGCCCCTGGTCTCGGCGCGGCTGAACTTCAACGCCGGCTCGGCCCATGATCCGGCGGGCAAGCCGGGCGTCGCCTCCATGACGGCCGCCCTGCTGACCCAGGGCACGACGACCAAATCGGCCCCGGAAATCGCCACCGCTATAGAACAGCTGGGCGCCAGCATCGGCGCAGGCGCGGGCGCCGACTTCACCAATGTCTACGCCAATGCGCCCAAGGACGTGTTCGGCCGGACCCTGACCCTGATGGCCGACCTGGTGCGCAATCCGACCTTCGCCGCCGAGGAACTGGAGCGTCAGCAGTCCCAGACCCTGGACGGCCTGCGCGTGGCGTTGAGCCAGCCCGGCTCCATCGCCTCCCAGTCGGTGGGCCGCGTGATCTACGGCGACGCTCCCTACGGCGCGCCGGGCTCGGGGACGGTGAACAGCATCCCCGCCCTGACGCGCGACGACGTGGCGGTGTTCCACTCCGACCGCTTCCGCCCGTCGCAGGCGACCCTGGTCTTCTCGGGCGACGTAACCCCGGCCGAAGCCCGCGCCCTGGCGGATGAGGCCTTCGGCGACTGGCGCGACGCCGGTCCCGCCCCTGCGGCCGTCGACAAGGCGGGCCAGGCTCTGGCGCCGCGCGTCGTCGTCATCGACCAGCCGGGCGCCGGTCAGGCGGCGGTCGTCGCCGCCATCCGCGGCGTCAGCCGCACCGACGCCGACTTCTTCCCGCTGACGGTCGGCAACACCCTGCTGGGCGGCGGCTATTCCTCGCGGCTGAACCAGAAGATCCGCATCGAGAAAGGCCTGTCCTACGGCGCCGGATCGTCGCTGGGCGCGCGGGCGGACACGGGCGTCTTCACCGCCTCGACCCAGACCAAGAACGAGTCGGCGACCGAGGTGGTCGAGCTGATGCTGGCCGAGATCGGCAAGCTGGGCGACGCCCCGGCGACCGAGGCTGAACTGGCGCCGCGCCGCGCCACACTGATCGGCGCTTTCGGCCGCTCGCTGGAGACGGTCGACGGCCTGGGCGGCCTGGTCGCCAACCTGGCCCTCTACGACCTGCCGATGAGCGATCTGGCCGACTACGCCGGGCGCGTCCGCGCGGTCACGCCGCAGCAGGTCGAGGCCGCCTTCGCCGAACATCTGCCGACCGACCGGGCCAGCCTGGTCGTGGTCGGCGACGCCTCGAAGTTCATCGACGGCCTGCGGGCCAAGTATCCGAACGTCGAGGTCATTCCGCTGACCGATCTGAACCTGGACAGCGCCTCGCTGAAGTAAAAGACAGAACGCCTCCCCATCGCATGGGGAGGCGTTTCTCGTTCCAGCCGCTCGCGTCTGGTCGCCTAGATCACGTCGTCAGGCAGACCACCTGGGCGACGCGCAGATCCTGACGCAGGCGGTCGGAGACGGCGCCGTAGTTCTGGGTCGTCACCGCCTGGCCGAGAGCGGCCTCGTCGGCGCGCTGCTGGGCGCCGACCGTGGGGACGAAGGTGTCGGGCGCCGTGGTGTAGATGCGGCCGCGCCGGGGCGACTCGGCGATGGTCACGCCCAGCACCCGTCCGCGACGATCCAGCACCGGCGCCCCGGACAGGCCCGACAGCGTGCCCTTCAGCCCTCGCGTGCGTCCGGCCTCGGCCCAGGCCAGCACCGGCTCGTCATAGGAGCGGTGGCCGCGAATCTTCAGCGTCTCGCGGCCGATCAGGCGCGAGGCCACCTCGCCCGGCCGTCCCTGGGGGAAGCCTGGATGGAAGGCGCGCTGGCCCTTGTAGAGCGGCGCCTGGGGCGCGATCGGCAGGGCGGGCGGCCCGCCGTCGGTCAGCAGCAGGGCCACGTCCGCCCGCGCGGCCAGACGCACGTCGGCGGCCAGGGCGCGGGTCTTGTCGATCACCAGGGCCGGCTTGCGACAGCCCTCGACCACGTGGCGGGCGGTGATCCAGCGGCCGTCCCCGGCGATGGAGAAGGCCGTGCCCGACACCGGCTCGTGCTCGTCCGAGGTGTCGACGGTGACGGACGGATCGAAGGGAGTGATCGGCCCCAGCAACGGCCCCGCCGGCTCTTCGGCATGGAAGTCGTGCGGCGCATCGGCCCGCTCGCCTCGGTTCAGCGACGCGATCAGGATCACGCCGATGACGGCGGCGTAGATGGTCCAGTCGGGAAGGTGGGGAAAGCGCAAGGCCGCCCCCTCAACCCGTCAGGGCGGCCGCCAGGATCAAGGCGGTCGACAGCTTGGCCCCGGCCAGGACCACGGCGGCGGAGGTCTCGCCCTTCTCTATGCGTTGCGGCAGGCCGTGCAGCAGGAAGTCGACGACGCGGAAGGCCAGCAGTTGCAGCACCACCGTCGCCACGCCCCAGATGGCGATGTCGCGGATCGAGGTCGACACCGACAGGGACACCGCCAGCGGAATGGCCAGGCCGACCAGCACCCCGGCGAAGGCCACGGCGGCGGCCGGATTCCCCTGGCGGATCAGGGCGATCTCGCGCCACGGCGTCAGCAGGGCGTAGACCGCAGCCCCCGCCGCCAGCAGGCCGAAGGTCACGGCCAGGTGCAGCATCAGGATCGGAAAGCCCGTCGCGAACGCCTGGAGTTCAGGAGTCGACAGAACGCCCGGCAACGACGAGGTCTCCATGACGACGAACCCTAGCCTCCCAGCCTGAAGGGGAACGAAACCAAAACACCCTTGCCCGAAAGCCTGACCATTCCGCTAGGGCGCCCGCGCCACAGTCGACGGACAAAGCGTCCAGACGGTCGGGCCTCAGGCTGCGTCCGCCTCTTCGCGCTCGGCCTTCAGACGCGCAGAGGCCCGCAGCTTCTCGCTCTCGGACTTCAGCTGACCGCAGGCGGCCAGGATGTCGCGGCCGCGCGGGGTGCGAATGGGCGAGGCGTAGCCGGCCTTGTTCAGGATGGCGGCGAAGGTCTCGATCGTCTTCCAGTCCGAGCACTGATAGTCGGTGCCGGGCCAGGGGTTGAACGGGATCAGGTTGACCTTGGACGGAATGCCCTCGATCAGCTTGATCAGGGCGCGCGCCTCGGCCGGGCTGTCGTTGACGCCCTTCAGCATGACGTATTCGAACGTCACCCGGCGCGCGTTGGACAGGCCGGGATAGGCGCGGATGGCCGCCATCAGCTGATCCAGCGGATACTTCTTGTTCAGCGGCACCAGCTGGTCGCGCAAGGGATCGTTGGTGGCGTGCAGGCTGATGGCCAGCATGGCCGCCGTGCGCTCGCCCAGAGCATTCAGCTGCGGCACAACACCCGAGGTGGACACCGTGATCCGGCGCCGCGACAGAGCGATGCCTTCGTTGTCGGAGATGATGTCGACGGCGTTGGCGACGTGGTCCAGATTATAGAGCGGCTCGCCCATGCCCATGAAGACGATGTTCGACAAGCGGCGGTCTTCCTTGGGCGAAGGCCACTCGTCCAGATCGTCCCGGGCCACCTGGACCTGGGCCACGATCTCGGCCGTCGTCAGGTTGCGCACCAGCTTTTGCGTGCCGGTGTGGCAGAAGGTGCAGTTCAGGGTGCAGCCCACCTGGGACGAGACGCACAGGGCGCCCGCCCGGCCCACGTCGGGGATGTAGACGGTCTCGATCTCGATGCCCGGCGCCGTGCGGATCAGCCATTTGCGCGTGCCGTCCTTGGACACCTGGCGCTCGACGATTTCGGGGCGAGCCAGGGTGAAGGCCTCAGCCAGTTTGGCGCGCGTGTCCTTGGCCACATCGCTCATCAGGGCGAAGTCGGTGACGCCGTAGTGGTGGATCCAGCGCCACACCTGGGAGGCGCGCATCTTGGCCTTTTCGGGCGGACAGATTCCGGCGTCGATCAGGGCCTGGCGCAGTTCGTCGCGCGTCAGACCGCTGAGGTTGACGGGCGTCTTTACCGGGGCGCTGGCGCGCGAGAGATCGAGCGAAATGCTCAAGGGCGGATGTCCTGCGGCGAAGAGTGAAGCGGCGGCGTCTAGCACAGATGGGGCGTCTTGTCGCCTTTGGCCATGCGCGGGTTGATAGACTCGGAACGAGGCGTTAGAGGGGCGGCCGTTGGGGAGTAGCTTCCGGCATATCCCAGCCGGGGTCGCGTCAACACACTTGCTCCTGTCGTCAGGAGCATGGCGCGATCAGCGGATCACCTCCGCCTAGCGAGACCAGCATGCTGCACCTGCGGGGCCGGCCCGTGCGTGGAGCGTGCTGTCATGCGTCCGGCCGAGCGTATTTCCCATGATGTCCCCTGTCGCCATCGCCGTCCTGTCTGTCAGCATGTCCGCCGACGCCTTCGCCGCCGCCATCGGGCGCGGCGCCCAGCACCGACCGACGGTGCCCCAGGCCCTGCGCTCGGGCCTGGTTTTCGGCGTGATCGAAGCCATCACTCCCCTGATCGGCTTCGCCCTAGGCGTGGCCGCCGCCGGCTTCGTCGCGGCGATCGACCACTGGATCGCCTTCGGCCTGCTGGGCGCGGTCGGGGCCAAGATGATCTGGGAGGCGCTGAAGCGCGAAGAAGCAGATGTCGAGGCTGACACTCCCGGCGGCAAGGCCGCGTCGCGCGGCCTGCTGGCTCTGGTCGCCACGGCCGTCGGCACCTCGATCGACGCGGGCGCGGTGGGGGTCGGCCTGGCGCTGCTGGACGCCAACATCTGGCTGATCGCCGCCTGCATCGGCTTCACCACCTTTGCTTTGGCGACCCTGGGCCTGCTGGTCGGCAAGGCGGCGGGCGCGCGGCTGGGCAAGATCGTCGAGTTGGTCGGCGGCGTGGCCCTGATCGCGCTGGGCCTGAAGATCCTGCTGGAGCATCTGGGCGTTCTGGCGGGCTGATCGAGGCTCCGAAAGCCTGGCCTTGCTCCGAGACGGATTCAGGAGGATCATTCCGTCTCGCCGCTCGTTCACCGGTTGAAGGAGACTTCCATGCGCGCCCCCCTGTTCCTCGTCGCCGTCATTGTCGCGCCGCTGGCGCTCGCCGCCTGCGCCTCAGGCCGCCCCTTGCCGACCTATCAGCAGGAAATGGACAAGCTGGACGCCGAATGCCGCGAGCGCGGCGGCATCATCTCGCCCACCGGCCGCCAGACGGGTCGTCCGCAGACCGACTACGTCTGCAAGATCACCGGCGGCGCCTCGCGAATTCCGCAAAGCTGAGCCTCCACAGCGGTTTTGTTTAAGAGAAATGCGCGGCTGTTGCAGAAGTCGAACGCCCGCTCTGTGAGACGCTCGAACGCTGATCGTCTGGCGCTGCGACTGGAGCAGCATCTCCGTCCGCAACCCAGAAGACGCTAAAGCAGACGTTCATTCCCGGTCATGCGCTTAAAGAGGTTGTCGAGCGCAGCGAGTAGGTATCCACCAAGTCCAGCCATACAGAGCCAACTGGCCATGCTGGATTTGGTTGCAGGCCAAGGCGACGGTCTTGGCGCGTCGATCCATGCCCGCCGCCCGCATATGAACGACTCCTCGCGCTCTCGTTGCCCCCAGCGACAGAGCTTCATCAGGGTCAACCAAAGCGCCACCTCCGGTTTACTGGGGCGCTTTCTGTCGTTGGGAACCACTTTCCGCGCATACAGTTAGCCCGTCGCAGCCCGCCCCAACCCATCTAGGGCTGCCCTCTGTTGAACCGCGGAGCCCCTCGCTAGACACCTCAAGCGGCTGGCGAGGGGTCTTCAATCAGGCAGGACGCCCCGCTCGATCAGACCAACGACTACTGGGTCTTGCAGAGACGCGGCGACCTCGCGGGCAAAGGCTCGATGGGCCTCGGCTTCATCCGTGATCAGACGCTGACTGCCGTTCCGATGCGATGAAAGTTTAAAGGAAATCAGGCGCTGCTGCTTGGCCAAACGCTCTATTCGAACCAGCTTCACCCCCGCCTGATCGCGCAGTGTGGCGCGTGAACTGATGACCATGATCGACCTCCTGAACAGGCCGATAAAGGCGAGGGCGCGAAGAACCGTTCCCAATGAAGAGAGCCACGTCCGATAAGAGCCGGCGAGAAGAGAAGCGGCCCTCCTCCATTGTCGGCTCAGAGGATGGACGCGACAAGACTCGATACGGCTCGCCACGCCATCAGCGGCGCAGCGAGGCGATGCGCGACCGTGTATCGCCGACATTTGACTAGGAAATCCGTGGTGGTTGGAGGCGGGATCGAACCGCCGACCTGTGGGTTATGAATCCACCGCTCTAACCATCTGAGCTACCCAACCCCTTACGGAGTATCGCGCCGGATCGAGAACGACCCCTGAGCGCGAGAGGGGTGCGTATATCGCCGCCTTCTCTCCGGTTCAAGCCGCTTCGATGCGGATTTCATGCGGGACTATCGGTCGCGGCGCGTTTCGGCTCGCGCAAAGCACGTCGAGGCGGCATCCTGACCGTTCAAAGCCACGCTGTTCAGGAGCCGCCATGCTGCGCCCCGCCCTCTTCGCCGCTTCCGCCGCCGCCCTGGTTCTCGCCGCCTGCGGGGCCAATGGACAGGATGAGGCGCCGTCATCCGCCGCCACGGGCGCGCCGGTCGAGACCCGCCCGCCCAACAACCCGGACCAGAAGCCGGCGCTCGAGGGCCAGACCCGCGCCCCGTCGGTCAGCACCACGATCGCCATGCAGCATGCCGTCATGGCCGAAGGGCTGGAGCATCCGTGGGGCCTGGCCCTGCTGCCGGACGGCCAGTGGCTGGTGACGGAAAAGCCGGGCCGGATGCGCGTCGTCAGCGCCCAGGGCCGGATCGGCGCGCCGATCGGCGGCCTGCCCGCCGTGGCGGCGCGCGGTCAGGGCGGCCTGCTGGATGTGATCCTAAGCCCGACCTTCGCCCAGGATCGGATAATCTACTGGTCCTACGCCCAGCCGCGAGACGGCGGCAACGGCACGGCCGTGGCGCGCGGCCGTCTGTCGGACGATCTGAGCCGCGTCGAGAACGTGCAGGTCGTCTTCCAGGTCAAGGACACCTATGACGGGGACAAGCATTTCGGCTCTTCCCTGGTCTTCGGCCCGGACGGCAAGCTGTACGTCACCATCGGCGAGCGCTCGGACAAGCCGATGCGGCCGACGGCCCAGAGCCTGGCCTCGCACCACGGCAAGGTCATCCGCATCAACGCCGACGGCTCGGTCCCGTCCGATAACCCCTTCGTCGGCCGCGAAGGCGCCCTGCCCGAGATCTGGTCCTACGGCCACCGCAACCCGCAGGGCATCGCCGTCCAGCCGGGAACCGGCGCGGTCTGGAGCATCGAGCACGGCACGCGCGGCGGCGACGAGCTGAACCTGGAGAAGGCCGGCGCCAACTTCGGCTGGCCCGGCGCGGCCTACGGCATCGAGTACAGCGGCGACGCCATTCCCGGCGCGACGACGACGCAGGACGGCACGGTCCAGCCCGTCTACTACTGGGATCCGGTGATCGCGCCGGGCGGCATGGCCTTCTACGACGGCGCCATGTTCCTCGGTTGGAAGGGGAACGCCCTGATCGGCGGCCTGGGCGGCAAGCATCTGGTCCGCCTGGTGCTGCAGGACGGCCGCGTGGTCGGCGAGGAGCGGCTGCTGACCGGCCTGGGCGAACGCATCCGCGACGTGGCGGTCGGGCCTGACGGCGCCGTCTGGGTCGTGACAGACGAGGAGAACGGCAAGCTGGTGCGGCTGGCGCGCCGCTGAGGCTGAAGGGACAGGGCGGGCCGCGCACAACGGCCCGCCCTTTTCACATCCGACGACCTCACGCGCCTTGTTACTTGACGTTGACGTAAACGTCGGCTTTCTAACGCCCTGAGTTTCAATTCCAGACGCGATGATCGGATCCGTCCGCTCACCGCCCCCCTAACCAAGACGACAACCGTCCCTTATGCAGCGAGGCGCCGCGCGCCGAGCGATAGGGACACCAAGAACCCGTCCCTCATGCCGTTCGCTGCCGCGCAGCGAACGGTAGGGGCACAACAAGAGAGAGACGCTCCATGGCCGACGCCTACATCTACGACGCCGTGCGCACCCCGCGCGGCAAGGGCAAGAAGGACGGCAGCCTGCACGAGATCACGGCCCTGAGCCTGGCGACCCAGGTTCTGGAGGCTCTGCGCGACCGCAACGGCCTGGACACCGCCAAGGTCGACGACGTGATCCTGGGCGTCGTGTCGCCGGTGGGCGAGCAGGGCTCGGACATCGCCCGCACCGCCGTGCTGTCGGCCGGCTGGGGCCAGGAGACGGCGGGCGTGCAGATCAACCGCTTCTGCGCCTCGGGTCTGGAAGCCGTGAACATGGCCGCCGCCAAGGTGAAGTCCGGCGAGGCCGACATGGCCGTCGGCGGCGGCGTCGAGGCCATGAGCCGCGTGCCGATGGGTTCCGACGGCGGCGCCTGGCCGACCGACCCTTCGGCGGCCTTCCCGACCTATTTCGTGCCGCAGGGCGTCTCGGCCGACATGATCGCCACCAAATACGGCTTCAGCCGCGACGACGTGGACGCCTATTCGGTCGAAAGCCACAAGCGCGCCGCCCAGTCCTGGGCCGAGCGCCGCTTCGACAAGTCGGTGATCGCGGTCAAGAACCAGCTCGGTCTGACCCAGCTGGACCGTGACGAGACCATTCGCCCGAAGACGGACATGCAGACCCTGGGCGGGCTGAACCCCTCCTTCGTCATGATGGGCGGCATGGGCTTCGACGCCGTGATCAACCAGCGCTACCCCGAGACGGCGGGCGTCAACCACGTCCACACGCCGGGCAACTCGTCCGGCATCGTCGACGGCGCGGCGGGCATCCTGGTCGGCTCCAAGGAGATGGGCGAGGCCCTGGGCCTGAAGCCGCGCGCGAAAATCCTGGGTGGCGCTTCGATCGGTTCGGAACCGTCGATCATGCTGACCGGCCCAGAACCCGTCACCCGCAAGCTGCTGGGCAAGCTGGGGATGCAGCCGGGCGACATCGACCTGTATGAACTGAACGAGGCCTTCGCAGCCGTGGTGCTGCGCTACATGCAGGCGCTCGACATCCCGCACGACAAGATCAACGTCTGCGGCGGCGCCATCGCCATGGGCCACCCGCTGGGCGCCACCGGCGCCATGATCCTGGGCACGGTTCTGGACGAGCTGGAACGCTCGAACAAGTCGACGGCCCTGGCCACCCTGTGCATCGGCGGCGGCATGGGCACCGCCACCGTCATCGAACGCGTCTGATCCGGGAGCGAATGACTATGGAAAACTTCAAGATCGACATCGACACCGACGGCGTCGCGCTCGTGACCTTCGACGTGCCGGGCCGTTCGATGAACACCCTGACCTCAGCCGTGATCGCCGAGATCCCGGCCCTGGTCGAAAAGGTCAAGACCGACGACGCCATCAAGGGCGTGGTCCTGACCTCGGGCAAGACGACCGGCTTCTGCGCCGGGGCGGACCTGGGCGACATGGCCTCGGGCATGCTGGCCGGCGGCGGCGACCTGCAGAAGGCGTTCGACACCGGCTGGGCGCTGAACGGCGCCTTCCGCGCGCTGGAAACCTCGGGCAAGCCGGTGGCGGCGGCCATCAACGGCCTGGCGCTGGGCGGCGGGCTGGAGTTCACCCTGGCCTGCCACTACCGCGTCGTCGAGAACGACCCGAATATCCAACTGGGCCTGCCCGAGATCAAGGTCGGCCTTTTCCCCGGCGGCGGCGGCACCCAGCGCCTGACGCGCCTGATCGGGGTGCAGACCGCCCTGATGCAGATGGCCGAGGGCAAGTCCTGGCGCCCGAACGACGCCAAGGGCGCGGGCGTCGTCCATGAGGTCGTGGAAAAGGGCCAGTCGGTCGCGGCCGCCAAGGCCTGGATCAAGGGAGGCGGCAAGGCCGTCCAGCCGTGGGACGATCCCAAGTTCAAGATCCCCGGCGGCGGCCCCTACCACCCGGCGGGCGCCCAGGTCTTCATCATGGGCAACGCCATCCTGCGCAAGCAGTCCTACGGCAACTATCCGGCCGTGCTGAACATGATGAAGGCCGTCTATGAAGGCGTGCAGGTGCCGATCGAGGCCGGCCTGCGCATCGAGACGCGCTACTTCATCAAGACCCTGATGACGCCGCAGGCCCAGGCGATGATCCGCAGCCTGTTCCTGTCCAAGCAGGAGCTGGACAAGGGCGCCGTGCGCCCGGCGGGCGTGCCCAAGTCCGACCCCAAGAAGGTCAGCGTCCTGGGCGCCGGCATGATGGGCGCGGGCGTGGCCTATGTTCAGGTCATGGCCGGCATCGAGACCGTGCTGATCGACCAGACGCAGGAAGCCGCCGACAAGGGCAAGGCCCACGTCGAGGAGTTGCTGAAGAAGCGCCTGTCGCGCGGTCAGATGACCCAGGAGAAGTTCGACGCCACCCTGGCCCTGGTCACGGCGACGACGGACTATGACCTGATCAAGGGCTCGGACCTGGTCATCGAGGCCGTGTTCGAAAACCGCGAAATCAAGGCCGACGTCACCAAGCGCGCCGAGGCCCAACTGGCCGAGGGCGCCGTGTTCGGCTCCAACACCTCGACCCTGCCGATCACCGGCCTGGCCGAGGCCAGCGTGCGACCCGAGGACTTCATCGGCATCCACTTCTTCTCGCCCGTCGACAAAATGATGCTGGTCGAGATCATCATGGGCGAAAAGACCGGCGACGCGGCCCTGGCCAAGGCGCTGGACTATGTCCTGAAGATCAAGAAGACGCCGATCGTCGTCAACGACAGCCGCGGCTTCTACACCTCGCGCTGCTTCTCCACCTTCCTGATGGAAGGCATGGCCATGCTGGAAGAGGGCTATTCGCCCGTGCTGATCGACAACGTCGGCCGCATGACCGGCATGCCGCGCGGCCCGCTGGAGATGCACGACGACGTGGCTCTGGACCTGTCGTACAAGATCGCCAAGCAGACCCGCGAGGATCTGGGCGACAAATACGTCCCGACCGAGGGCGAGCAGATCGTCGCCACTATGGTCGAGCAGGGCCGCTACGGCCGCAAGAACGGCAAGGGCTTCTACGACTACGACCAGAAGCCCAAGGTCATCTGGCCGGGTCTGGCCGAACTGGCCCCGACCACCAAGGGCGACGCCTTCGGCGAAAGCCCCGAGGCGCTGGCCGCCATCGACGAGCTGAAGACCCGCCTGCTGTATCGTCAGGCGGTGGAAGTGGCCCGCTGCTGGGAAGAGGGCGTCATCGACGACCCGCGCGAGGGCGACCTGGGCGCCATCCTGGGCTGGGGCTTCGCGCCCTGGACCGGCGGCCCCATCACCTTCATGGACCAGACCGGCCTGAAGGCCTTCGTGGCCAAGGCCGACGAACTGGCCGCCAAATACGGCGACCGCTTCAAGGTTCCGCAGCTTCTGCGCGACATGGCCGCCAAGGACGAAACCTTCTACGGCCGCTTCGCACCGCAGACCAAGGCGGCCTGAGGCTCAGGCACAGACTGAACGGAAAGGGCGGCCTTCACGGGCCGCCTTTTTTGTTGGCGCTCTCAAAGCCCTCCCCCTCGATGGGGGAGGGTTGGGTGGGGGTGAAGGCAGGCCGCCTACCGCTGGAACGCCGGAGACGCCGCGCCTCGCGCGCCCTACCGACACCGTCGCGCACGCACCCCCATCCCCATCCCTTCCCCCATCGAGGGGGAAGGGGGCTGTATCGCTCAAGCAGCGAGCCGCCGCGCGGCGAGCGATAGCGACACTAACGACTCCGGAACACCCGCGACGCCGCATAGCCCGTCATCGCCGCCAGCAGCACGCACAGCACGCCGTAGCTCCAAGGTCGGCGGTGGGCGAACTCATAGATGTCGCGCTCCAGCCCCACCTTCTCGACCGTCAGGGTCAGGTTGGACACCGACACCGGCGTCCCTTCCTGGAACAGCCAGACCTCGGCGTAGTACTTCCCCGTCGGAGCCACGGCGGGAAGCTTGACCTCGGCGCGGAACAGGCCTCGATCGACGAACTCCACCCCCTTGGGATCGGTGTCGTAGAGGGCCGCCGCCTCCTTCAGCCGGATCACGGCGCGGCGCCAATCAAGATAGTCCTCGCCCAGGCGGCTGATGACCACATCGCGCACGCCGTAGCGGGTGACGGTGCGGGCCTCTTCCGGCGCGTCGATGCGCAAGTGGTCCACCCCCACGCCCAGACGGCGCAACTGGCCGAAGTCGGCGATGTCGCTCAGCGGCCGCGTCGAGGCGGTCATGTAGAAGCCGGGCGCCCCTTCGAACAGCACCGGGCGACTGTTCAGCCAGACCCCCATGTTGCGCGTCTTCTTGACCAGGCGGACCGGCGCGTCGGGGCCGCGCACCACCACCACCACGTCGGCGGGCGTATCGGTCGGGTTGAACACGGCGCCGTAGAGGACGATCGACGCCCCCTTGAACCCCGAGTCCACATCCACCCGCGCGTCCGTCAGGGCGGCGGCGACCCGCACATCCTCGGTCGTGGCGGCCGAACGTTCGATGATGATCTCGGGCGCGGCGGCGACGGGCGGCGGCTCGGGCGGCAGAACCTGGAACATCAGTCCGCCACCCCCGGCGCCAGCAGGAACAGGTCGCCAGGCCGCACGAACAGCTCCAGCCCCATCTGGATGCCGACCAGCAGGACGATCAGGCCCAGGGCCGCGCGCATCTCTTCGGCGCGGAAGCGGCCCGACAGCTTGGCTCCGTACTGGGCCCCCACCACCCCGCCCAGCAGCAGGATGGTCGACAGGACGATGTCCACCGTCTGGTTGCGCCCGGCCTGAAGCACGGTGGTGATGGCGGTGGTGATGATGATCTGGAACAGGCTGGTGCCCACCACCACGCTGGCCCTCATGCGCAGCACATAGAGCATGGCCGGCACCAGGATGAAGCCGCCGCCCACCCCCATGATGGCCGACAGAATCCCGGCGAACACGCCTAGGCCGAACGGCGGAATGGCGCTGATATAGAGGCCCGAGCGCGGGAAGCGCATCCTGAACGGCAAGCCGTACAGCCACATCGGGCGACGACGCTCCTTGCGCGGCGGCGTCTCGCCCCGGACGCGGTGCAGGATCTGCGTCAGGCTTTCGTACAGCATCATGCTGCCGATCGAGCCGAGGAACAGCAGATAGGACAGGGCCACCACCAGGTCAGCCTGACCCAGCAGGCGCAGGTAGCGGAACAGCTCGACGCCCAGCACGGCGCCCAGCGCCCCGCCGACAGCCATGATGCCGCCGATGCGGTAATCGACCGCCTTCATGCCGGAATAACGGATGACGCCCGAGGTCGAGGAGGCGACGACATGGCTGGCCTGGCTGGCCACCGCCACCGTCGGCGGGATGCCCAGAAAGACCAGAACCGGCGCCATCAGGAAACCGCCGCCGATGCCGAACAGACCGGACACGAATCCAACCAGCGCCCCCAGCAGAACCAGGAGCGGCCAGTTCACCGAGACTTCGGCGATCGGCAGGTAAATATCCACGGCACGCGCCTTCGGCTGGAAGGACAGGCAATCGGCGCCGGAAAGGCGACTAGGCTTCCGGTCTTAGCGGCCCCTGCGGCGAACCGCCACCCCCGGTTGAACGCGTCGTGCGCCGATCAGGCGGCCGGGGCGGTGAAGGCGTCGGCCGCCTCGCGCGCCTTGCGGCGGTCGGCCGCCGACAGGCCAGAGGTCAGGCGCTGCACCGAGGCCAGGGCCTGCTGGTCGCCGCGCCGGGCCGCGATCATGTACCACTTGAACGCCTCGACCCGATTGGGGGCCACGCCCTGATCGCCCTTCTCCAGCAGCTGGGCGACGTTATACTGGCTGTCGACGCGTCCGGCGGTCGCCGCCTTGGTCAGCCAGGCCAGGGCCTCGGCGCGGTTCTGCGCGCCGCCGACGCCGTCATACAGCTGCATGGCGTAGAAATGCATGGCCTTGGCGTCGCCCGCCTCGGCGGCGCGGCGGGCCCAGGCGCGCGCCTCGGCCTCATCCGCCGTCAGCCCGGCGGCGCCGTCCTGATACAGGCTGGCCAGGCGCAGCTGCGCCGGGGCGTAGCCCAGGTTGGCGGCGCGGGTCAGGGGCTCCAGCCCGCCGTCGTCGCCGTTGTCCAGCATCTGCACCGCGCGTGCGAACAGGCCTGCGCCTTCGGTCGCCGCCGCATCGGGCGACGGCACGGCGTCGGTCGGCGCGGCGTCCAGCGCCAGGGCCGCGATCGGCGCCGTCGTCTCAGCGGGCGCCGCGTCGTCGCTCGATGTCGGCGCCAGGGTGAAGCCGCCCGGCAGGGTCAGACCCGAACCGCCCGCCACCTGCAAGGTGGCGTAGCCGCCGACGACACCCAGAGCCGCCACCGCCATGGCGCCCAGCGCCGTGCGCATGGTCGAGCTCTGACGGCCGGCCTGCTTGTCCAGACGCTCCTGCAGCTTGGACTTGCCGCCGCGCTTGGCCAGGCCGAAGGCCTGACGCGGCGCCGCTTCGTCTTCGGGCGCCATGGCCGCGCGAGCGGCCTCCAAAACGTCGCGGGTCGAGGCCGCAGCAGGCTCCTGCGCCGGCTCTTGCGGCGTGACGAAATCCAGCTCGGCCGAGAAGTCGTCGACATCCGCCGCCTCGCCGAGGTCGAACGGCTGACGGTTGGCGTCCTGATCGGCCGCAGCGTTCAGAATGTCGCTGACGTCAGCGCCGCCGAACAGGTCTTCATCTTCCAGAGACGCAGCCTGCGGCCAGGCGTCGGCCGCGACCCGGCCGAACGGCGCAGCCGTCTTCGGTTCGGTCCCCAGAAGGTCAGTCTCCAGCGGATCGCCGAAGATGTTCTCAGCGCCCGATGCGAAATCCGACACGGTCGTCGGGGCGGCGCCCGTCACAGGCTCGACGGACCAATCCTCGACCGGATCGGCGAAGGCCGTCGCGCGCCAGTCGCCGCTGGCGGTTTCCGCCGGGGTCCAAGGCGCGGGGTCGAGGCTTTCCAGCGGCGGGGCGCGACGCGGGGCGCGATCGGCGCGCTGCTCCATGCTGTCGCGGGCGTCGGCCAGCAGGCGCGCCGTGCGCTCCTCGCTCTGACGCATCCGTTCGGCCAGATCGCCCGAGGCGCTCTCGTGGCGCTGATGCATCTTGTCGGCGCTCTCCGCCAGACGGCGGCCGATATCGTCGATAGCCTGGGCCGAGCGGCGCTCGGACTGGGCGATGCGTTCGCTCAGGCGATCCGAGATGCGGGCGATCTCGCCGCCCAGGCGCTCCAGCGCCAGGGCGTGCTGATCGTCGGCCTGGGTCAGACGCTGGTCCACCGTCTCAGCATGGCGGGCCAGGTCGCGCTGCAGCTTCTGCTCCAGCGCCGTGATGCGGGCGTCCGACGGTCCCACGCCGCCGGCTTCGACCTTCTCGACCCGGCCGTTGAGGTTGCGGGCGATCCGCATGATCTCGCGGCCCATGCCCTCGACCGCGGCGGCCGAGCGCTGCTCGGCGGCGCGGGCCTGATCGCCGATGGCGGCCAGGGCGCGTTCGATCCGTTCGACGCGCCCCTCGGTCTCGACGGCGTCGAGACGGCGGATCATCTCGGTGCGGCTGGACTCGACCTGGCGCGTCAGGCTCTCGGCCAGCTTCTCGAAGCGCGAGGCCTCGCGCGCGTGGTCCGGCTCGATGCGGCGCTCGGCGTCGCGCATCCGCAGATCCAGGGCGGCGAACGACCGCTCCAACCCTTTCAGCGCATCAGAGGTGCGCGACTGGGCATCGTCCAGACGCACGCCGACCTGCGACAGCAGGGAGGTTCCGGCGCCCGGCCCAGCCGCCTTCTCAACCGCCTCGATGCGGTCGCGCAGCTCGCTGACGCCCGCGCGCTGGCGCTCGTCCATCTCATAGAGACGGGTGGAGACGGCGGTCAGGGCCGCGTCCAGCTTGTCCAGTCCTTCGCGCGCCTCGGTGCCGGCGTCCTGCTCCAGACGACGCAGGCGACGATGGCCCTCGCGCAGCTCTTCGGCGATGTCGTCGATGCGGCGGGCCTTGGCGGCTTCGGCTTCGTCCTGCGTCTCAAGACGGCGCACCAGACCGGCCACGGCCTGGTCGATGCCCTGGATCGCGAGGGTCGAGCGGCGCTCAGCCGCCTCCAGACGCTCGGCGATCACCTCCAGCGAAGCGCCCATGCGGCCCAGGTTCTCATGCCTGTGCGTATCCTCGCCATAGACGTCGTCCAGGCGGCGCGAGCGGCTGCGGCGGTCATAGGGGTCCGGAATGGGCGACCGACGCGGCAAGGTGGCGACGCCGTCGTCGTCGTCCGGCTCGTCCATGATCATGGAGTTCAGCCACTCGCCCAGGGTCATGCCCGAACGGCGCGCCAGATCCTTGGCGATCTCGCGCGCCTTGGGATCGATGCCCTTCACGCTCCACGGCGCCGCTGCGGTCACTGATTCGCCTCCCGACCCATGGCGCGAACGGTATCCTTCCAGATAAAGCGTGTAAACGTGTCGTTAACCGCTAGATGTGGCGCCTCGCCGCGAGTCGCCGACGGCAGCCGACAGGCCGCTGATGCGCCCGACATGGTTAATGCCGCGTTTAGATTAACCGCGCATCAAGAAATACGGCCACGCTGGCGATCCTGCGCGCCCGAGCGCTTGCATCGCCGCCTCGGGCGCCCCAACTGGCGGCGTCATGGACGCCACGCTCACCCTGATCCTGCTGATCGTTTCGATCGCCGTCGTCGTCTTCGCGGGATGGCGAGGGTCGCGGCCGACAGACATCATGCGCGGCCCGCGCATGATGCCGTGGCGCTTCATCATGCTGCTGGCGGCCGCCCTGGTCTTCTTCCTGCTGATCCACCTGCTGGCGGAGCTGAGCGGGCGGCCTCTGCCGTCCGCGGCGCCGTACTAGACGGGAACGCTCCGGCGCCGGGTTGGTTGTCCTGTTTCCCCGAACGACGAGACAGGAGACGATCTTGACCGACAAGCACCTGACGCCCGCCGAGGCCGAAGAGGCCTTCTGGAAAAGCCTGAAGTCCAGCAACACCGGGATGCTGGGACTGGATCGCCCCGGCTATCACAGCCAACCGATGACCGCCTTTCGCGAGGCCGAGACCGGAACCATCTGGTTCTTCACCCGCGACGACACCGACCTGGCGCGCGACGCGGCGACGCCGGGACAGACGGCCATGTTCAGCTATGGCTCCAAGGACCAAAAGGTCTGGGCCTGCATCCACGGCGCCCTGTCGGTGCATGGCCACGACCGGGACGTCATCGAACGCTACTGGAACCCGGTGCTGTCGGCCTGGTATCCGGACGGCAAGGACGATCCCCGCCTGACCCTGTTGCGCTTCGACGCCGACGACGGCCGGGTCTGGGTCAGCGACGGCGGCCTGATGAAGTTCGCCTTCGAGATCGCCCGCGCCAACCTGACCGGCAAGGAGCCGGACGCGGGCGACGTGGTCGACGTCCACCTGCGCTAGGCCTAATTCGCCTTCAAGCAGCGCGAAGCGCGTTAGGGTGAATTAGAAAGCCCCGAAGCACCAGGCGAGAACCGCCTTCTGGGCGTGCAGGCGGTTCTCGGCCTCGTCCCAGATCAGCGACTGCGGGCCGTCGATGACGGCGTCCGTCACCTCTTCGCCGCGGTGGGCGGGCAGGCAGTGCAGGAAGACCGCGTCGTCGGCCGCCTCGGCCATCAGGGCCTCGTCGACGCCGTAAGGCTCGAAGGCCGCCAGGCGGGCCTCATAGTCCTGATCGCCCATCGACACCCAGGTGTCGGTGACGACGACGTCGGCGCCCTTGACCGCCTCGCGCGGGTCGCTGGTCAGGTGGACGTGGGCGCCGCCCTTCTCCAGGTCGCGCAGGTCGGGGTGGTATTCCGCCGGGCAGGCGACGTGCAGGTGGAAGCCGAACTTGGGCGCGGCGTGCATGAAGCTGTGGCAGACGTTGTTGCCGTCGCCGATCCAGGCGATCGTCTTGCCCTCGATCGGGCCGCGATGCTCCTCGATCGTCATCAGGTCGGCCAGAATCTGGCACGGGTGGCTGCGGTCGGTCAGGCCGTTGACCACCGGCACGGTCGAGACGCGGGCGAAGCGCTCGACGTCCTCATGGTCGTTGGCGCGGATCATCACGGCGTCGACCATGCGCGACAGGACGCGGGCGGTGTCCTCGACCGGCTCGCCCCGGCCCAGCTGCATGTCCGAGGCGGTGGCGATGATGGAGTCGCCGCCCAGCTGGCGGATGGCCGCATCGAAACTGAAGCGGGTGCGCGTCGAGTTCTTCTCGAAGATCATGGCCAGGACGCGGTCCTTGCCCGGCGCATCGGCGTCGGCGCGGCCCTGGGGCCAGCCTTTTCGGGCGCGTTTTCGGGCGTGGGCGTCGTCCAGAATGGCGCGCAGATCAGCTGCGTCCAGGCGGTGGATGTCGAGGAAGTGACGAACCATGACCAAGCCTTCTCCCTCCCCTTCATGGGCAGGGTGGTCCCGCAGGGACCGGGTGGGGGCGGCCCTGCGAAAGTCTGGAGGTATAAGAAAGCGTCCCCACCCGGCCTCGCCTCACGGCACGGCCGCCCTCCCTATGAAGGGGAGGGAGAAACAGCGTCAGCCGGCGACCTTGGTGCGGGCGAACTCGCAGGCCTTCTCGAACTTCTCGATGGCCTCGCGGGCCTCGTCGAGGGTGATGTTCAGCGGCGGCAGGACGCGGACCAGGTTGTCGCCGCCGCCGGCGACCAGCAGCTTGGCCTCGTCACGGGCCCAGCCCATGAACTCGCGGTTGTTCGGAACCAGTTTGACGCCCAGCAGCAGCCCCTTGCCGCGCACCTCGACGATCACGTCAGGGAAACGCTCCTTGAGGCCGTGCAGCTGCTGGGTCAGATAGCCGGCGACCTCATTGACGTTGTCCAGAATGGCGTCCGACGACACTTCGTCGAAAGCCGCCTGGCCGACGGCCATGGCCAGCGGGTTGCCGCCGAAGGTCGAGCCGTGGACGCCGACCGTCATGCCCTTGGCCGCCTCGGCGGTGGCCAGGCAGGCGCCGATGGGGAAGCCGCCGCCCAGGGCCTTGGCGACAGCCATGATGTCCGGCGTCATGCCGGCCCATTCGTGGGCCCACAGCTTGCCGGTCCGCCCCATGCCGCACTGGACTTCGTCGAAGATGATCAGGACGCCGTATTTGTCGGCCATCTCGCGCATCCAACGCAGGTCTTCCTCAGGCGTGGCGCGGCAGCCGCCCTCGCCCTGCACCGGCTCCAGGATGATGGCGGCCGTGTTGGGGTTCTCGAAGGCGGCGGTCAGCGCGGCCTTATCGCCCCACTTCAGCTGATGGAAGCCTTCCATCTTGGGTCCGAAGCCCTCGGTGTAGCTGGGGTTGGCGGCGGCGTTGATGGCGCCGTAGGTGCGGCCGTGGAACGAGCCGTCGAAGCCGTAGATGTCGATGCGCTCAGGCTGGCCGTTGGCGACGTGGAATTTGCGCGCCGTCTTCAGGGCGCACTCGATCGCCTCGGTGCCCGAGTTGGTGAAGAAGACGACGTCGGCGAACGACTTCTCGCACAGGGAGTCGGCCAGGGCGTCCTGCCCCGGAATCTTGAAGATGTTGGAGACGTGCCACAGCTTCTCGGCCTGGTCCTTGACCGCCTGCACCAGCTTGGGGTGGGCGTGGCCCAGGGCGTTGGTCGAGATGCCCGAGACGCAGTCCAGATATTCCGTGCCGTCGGTGGACCAGAGGCGGACGCCCTGGCCGCGCTCCACTTCCAGCGGCGCGCGATTGTAGACACCCATCAGATGACCGGACACTTGGCAGACTCCATAAAACGAGACGGTCCCGACGCGTCTGCGACGGGACCGCTTTGGAAAAGGGCGACGAACTTGTCGGGCGCTATTTCCCCTTAGTCAACACCGCGAGAGACGCGATTTCAGCGCAGTTGCGCATCGAGCTTCTGGATCAGGGCCGCATAGGTCCGGCCCGCCAGGTCGATGGTGTGGCCCTCGACCGCCGCGATGGCGTCATCCTTGGAGTGGATGACGCGGAAGACCTGGGGCGTGAAGCCCTCGGCCAGGCCGTTGGTCTCGCCGCCGTTGAAGGCCAGCCACATCTGGTGGGCGCCGACCTCGTCCTGAAAGCCCAGCGAGACCACCGGCGCGCCCGCCGCCGAGAAGGCCCGGTCGTCGGACGGCGGATACTCGGGGAAGCCGACGCACTGCTGAGCGCGCTCGGCGCACAGCTCCTGCACCGCACGGGTGACGAAGGCCGACTGCGTCCCGTTGTTCTGGCCGTACATCATGGTGTCGCCATAGGCGGCGACGTCCGAGTTCACCACCGCCGCGACATTGGCGATCCCATGCGCCTCGATCCACTTCTTGGCGCCGATCAGGCCCAGCTCCTCCTGGTCGAAGAAGATGATGCGGATGCGGTGCGACAGCGGCGTCTCGCGCAGGATCTTGGCCGCCTCGATCAGGGCGACCACCGAGCCGGCGTTGTCGACCAGGCCGTCGGCCATCGTCCCGTCACGCAGTTTCACCGCGTCATAGTGGGCGGTCAGCAGGATCTCCTTCTCGCCTTCGCCCAGGGTGACGACGACGTTGGAGCCCTGCATCGGACCGGCGCGGCCGCCGCCCTCGAAGGTCTCGACCGTAGGGGCGAAGCCCTCGGCCCGAAGCTGGCCCAGCAGCACCTCCAGGCGCTCGGCGTTGGACGGCTTGGCGTAGGCGCCGACCTGTTCACGCAGATCGGCGGCGCGATCCTGGGCGAAAGACGGCGCGGCCGTCAGGCAGACGACGGCCAGGCAAGCGCCGCTCACAGCGGCTTTCAGGCGAAGGTGAAACGACATGGCGAGGCCCCTTTCGCGAGGCCCCTCGCCCCGTGCTCGACGCCTTGATTAAAACGTCAGCTCTTCAGCCGCCAGCCTGAACGGAACACCAACCAGCAGGCTGCGCCCATGACCACGGTCAAGACGGCGCTCATAACCACGCCGACCATCAGGCTGCCCTCGGCATGACCGATGAAGCCCGCTCGGAACCCGTCGATCAGGTAGAAGAAGGGATTGAACTTGCTGATGGTGGCGAACGGCTCGGGCAGGCTGTCGATCAGGTAGAAGGTGCCCGACAGGAAGGTCATCGGCATGACCACGAAGTTCTGCACCGCCGACAGATGGTCGAACTTCTCGGACCACAGCCCCGCCAGCACCCCGACCATGCCCATCAGCAGGGAGGCGATCAGGCCGAACCAGACGATCAGGGCGATATTGGCCAGCCCCAGCTTGGCGAAGGGCATGACGCAGATCGCCGTCACCAGCCCCACCGCCACCCCGCGCGTCGCCGCTCCCAGGGTGAAGCCGACCGTCAGCTCCAGCGGGCTAAGCGGCGGAGTCAGAAAGTCGGTGGCCGTGCCCATGATCTTGGCCTGGATCAGGCTGGACGAGGCGTTGGCGAAGGCGTTCTGCAGGATGGCCATCATGATCAGACCCGGCGCGACGAACTCGGCGAAAGGCGTGCCGTGAAGCGGCGGCCGCGCTCCCTTCAGGGCCACCACGAAGACCATCATGTAGAGCAGGGTCGTCACCACCGGCGCCGCCACCGTCTGGGCGCCCACCTTCCAGAAGCGGCGGACCTCCTTCAGGTACAGGGTGCGCAGCCCCACCCAGTTGATCCCGTCATAGCGACGAGGCTGGGGTAGGCCGTGAGGGGCGGCGGAAGAGGCGTCGGAACCGGCGATCAGGTGCGTCATGCCGCCTCAGATGCGACAGCCAAGCCGGTTTCGCAAGGCGCAGCCCCTGTGGATGACGCCCAAGAAATTGAGTCAAATCGGGACATTAACCATACTAGATGTAGTTTCTGTGGACAGGTGAATTCCCACATATTGCGTGTTTTAAGGGGTGATTTACGATTAGAGGCGTGATGAGGGGCCGAAATTCGGACTCCGGCACAAGATATTGAATCCGACTTCTCCTCAGGAGGGCGACATGAACCCAGGCTGGACCGAAGACCGCGTCGGCGCGCTCAAGAAGCTGTGGCTGGAAGGCCAGTCAGCGAGCCAGATCGCCAAGGCTCTAGGCGGCGGCGTGACCCGCAACGCCGTGATCGGCAAGGTGCACCGCCTCGGCCTGTCGGGTCGGGCCGCGCCGTCGCAGCCCGCCCGCACCACCTTCCGCCCGGCCCGCCCCCGCGCCGCCGCCCCGGCCGCGCCGGTGCAGGCTCCGTCGGCCCCGCGCCGCATCGAGGCCGTGGCTCCGCGCCCCGTCGTCGCCGCCGCGCCGCAAGCTTCGGTCCCGGCCCCCGCGCCGGAACTGGCCGGCACCGCCACCGTGCTGACGCTGGGCGCCCACATGTGCAAATGGCCGATCGGCGACCCCTCGACCAGCGACTTCAGCTTCTGCGGCCGTCGCGCGTCGGAAGGCGTCTACTGCGTCGAGCACGCCCGCGTCGCCTACCAGCCCCAGGTCCGCAAGAGCGCCGGCAAGGACGCCTCGTCCGACCTGGCCCGCAGCCTGCGCCGGTACATTTAAGCCTGCTATCGCTCGCCGCGCGGCGGCTCCCTGCTTGAGCAGAGGAGCCGCCGCGTCGTCGAGTTTCGGCCCTACGGCCGACACGAACGCCTCCTAAAGGGGCCGCCGTCCGCCCCGTCGGCTTCCGACGGGCTCCGGGGCGGGACTGCGGTTCATCCGGGTTGACGCAGTCCCATCCAGGCCCTCGCCCTCGGCGGGGGTTTTTTTGTTGGCCCTAACGCGCTTCGCGCTGCTTGAGGGACTTCGTACTGGCCCTACGCGCTTCGCGCTGCTTGAGGGCCGAATGGCTTCAGCCCCTTCACTCCCAGCTTGAGACCTGCCCTTAGTTCAGAACGCGCCGTGAGTCCGGCACGTCCAGGCTGAAGGCCGGGATGGCGGCCTCGAACATCCGGCCTTCGGCGTCCTGCATGAAATAGGCGCCGACCATGGAGCCGGACGGCGTCGTCAACGGACAGCCCGAGGCGTAGGCGTAGCTGTCGCCCGGCTCGATCACCGGCTGCTCGCCGACCACGCCGGGGCCGCGCACCTCCTCGACCCGGCCCAGGGCGTCGGTGATGGTCCAGCGCCGGGCCACCAGCTGCACCGGGCCGCCGCTCAGATTGACGATCTCGACCTGATAGGCCCAGACCCAGCGGCTCTCGGCCGGGTCCGACTGGCCCGCCAGATAGGAGGGGCGGACGCGAACGACGACGCCTTCGGTCTCGGCGGTATAGGCAGGAGCGGAGTGCATGCGCTATATGCGTCCCGCCGTACGCGGGGTTCAAGCGTCTGTCGTCGCCGACAAGCTACACAGACGAGAAAATCCGTGTGAGAACAGGACGGCATGACCCGCTTTTCCATTCCCGACCAGCCCGGCATCCTTCCCTTCCAGGGCATTGAGACCCTGATCGCGATCGGCGCCATCGCCTCCGACACCCCGTTCGACGTCGATCAGGTCCAGCCGGCCAGCCTGGACCTGCGCCTGTCCGACCGGGCCTGGCGCGTGCGCGCCTCCTTCCTGCCCGGCCAGCGCCGCGTCGAGGAACGCATCGCCGACGTCGCCATGCACGCCATCGACCTGCCCGACAGCGGCTATGTGATGGAGAAGGGCTGCGTCTACATCGCCCGCCTGCAGGAGCGCCTCAGCCTGCCCAAGGGGTTGAACGCACGCGCCAATCCGAAGAGCTCGACCGGCCGCGTCGACGTCTTCGTGCGCCTGCTGACCGATCAGGGCGGCAGCTTCGACGACGTGGACGAGGGCTATGACGGCCCCCTCTACCTCGAGATCGCGCCCCAGACCTTCTCCATCCTGGTCAAGCCGGGCACGCGCCTGAACCAGCTGCGCCTCAAGGCGGGGGAGCCGCCCAAGCTGGAGACCCGCAGCGTCGGCGTCGATCTGCGCGCGGGCGACAACGGCGTCGTCGGCTATCGCGGCCGCCGCCACGCGGGCGTGGTCAACATGGACCACATCGACGGCCACGACCCGCGCGACTTCTGGGAGCCGCTGACCCTGCGCCGGGGCGAACTGCTGCTGGATCCGGGCGAGTTCTACATCCTGGCCTCGTCGGACGATGTGGAAATTCCGGTCGACCAGGCCGCCGAAATGACCCCGATCGACCCCTCGGTCGGCGAGTTCCGGGTCCACTACGCCGGCTTCTTCGACCCCGGCTTCGGCACGGACGAGGCGCACGGCGCAGGCTCCAAGGGCGTGCTGGAAGTCCGCACCCACGACACCCCCTTCCTGCTGGAACACGGCCAGATCGTCGCCCGCCTGGTCTATGAGCCGCTGACGGAGCGACCCTCACGTCTCTATGGCGAAGGCGGCAGTCACTACCAGAGCCAGGGGCTCAAGCTGTCGAAACACTTCCGCCCCTGGGGCTGATCTGCCCCTCTCGCCTGAGGGAGA
This sequence comes from Brevundimonas sp. UBA7507, assembly GCF_002478355.1. Taxonomy (NCBI): domain Bacteria; kingdom Pseudomonadati; phylum Pseudomonadota; class Alphaproteobacteria; order Caulobacterales; family Caulobacteraceae; genus Brevundimonas; species Brevundimonas sp. UBA7507. The sequence goes on from NZ_DLNP01000017.1 coordinate 162,492, forward strand.
AGACGGCATGTGAAGCATGACGGACGGGGGCCTAGGCGCACAGCCTGTCGGTCTGATGAAGAAAAAACGCCATGGTCGACCGACCGCGGCGTTCACCCCCCTCATTCAAGCGTCTTCGGCGCCCATCTTCTTCCACAAGGGCAGAAGGAAGACGGAAATGTCGTTATAGGCAGCGCATGACCATGCTTCTCTACGGCCGCCCGCCCGCGGTGTTCGATCCGCCCTCGACGGCGACGCAGACCTCGCCCCTGATCCCCGGCTCGACGGCGTTGGAGACGGTTGCGCCCGGATCGGCCGACGGGGTGATGCTGTACGCCCCGCCGGGCGCGGTGGAGCGTCGCTATACGCTGGCGCTGGCGCTGAAGACGCTGAAGCCCGGCGGGCGGCTGGACGTCATGGCCCCCAAGGACAAGGGCGGATCGCGTCTGGGCAAGGAGCTGAAGGACTTCGGGCTGGAGGTCATCGAGACGGCCAAGGCGCATCATCGCCGCTGCATCGTCATCCGCCCCGAGGCGGTCGAGGGCCTGGACGCCGCGATCGAGGCGGGCGCGCCGCGCGTGGTTCCGGGGCTGGAGGCCTGGTCGCAGCCGGGCGTCTTCGCCTGGGATCGGATTGATCCGGGCACGGCGCTGCTGGCGCAGGTGCTGCCGCCGCTGAAGGGGGCGGGCGCCGATCTGGGGTGCGGCTTCGGGGCGTTGTCGACGGTGGTGCTGCGCTCGCCCGGCGTGACGGCTTTGCGGCTGGTCGACATCGACCGGCGCGCGGTCGAGGCGGCGAAGCGCAATGTCGAAGATGCGCGCGCCAGCTTCGACTGGGCCGACGTGCGGACGCTGGAGGCGGCGGGCGATCTGAACTTCATCGTCAGCAACCCGCCCTTCCACGACGGCGGCGACGAGGACCGGCGGCTGGGGCAGACCTTCATCCGCAAGGCGGCCGAGATGCTGAAGAAGGGCGGAACGGCCTGGATCGTCGCCAACCGCCACCTGCCCTATGAGGCCGAGCTGGACGCCGCCTTCAAGCGGGTGCGGATGGTCGTGGATCAGGGCGGCTACAAGGTTTTCGAGGCGGTGAAATGAACCCGCCCTCAAGCAGCCCGAAGGGCGTTAGGGCATGAGCAAGAAGATTCCAACGTCCCGCGTGGACAGGCTGCTGGGTTCGATGGGCTACGGCTCGCGGGCCGAGATGGCGCGGCTGGGCAAGGCGGGCGGCGTCGTGCTGGACGGCGCCGATCTGACCGATGTGTCGAAGCGCATTCCGGTGACGCCCGATCTGCCGACGCGCATGGAGATCGACGGCGAGCCGCTGGACCCCGTGGCCGGTCTGGTCGTCCTGCTGAACAAGCCGCTGGGCATGACCTGTTCGCACAAGGAGGACGGGGCGCTGGTCTATGACGTCCTGCCCGACCGTTGGCGGCGGCGCGATCCGGCGATCTCGACCATCGGGCGGCTGGACAAGCAGACGAGCGGCCTGTTGCTGCTGACTGACGACGGCGACCTGCTGCACCGGGTGATTTCGCCCAAGCGTCATGTGGCCAAGGTCTATCGCGCGTCCTTGGCGCGGCCGCTGAACGGGGCGGAGGGGGGGCTGTTCGCCTCGGGCGAGCTGGTGCTGGAGGGCGAGGACAAGCCGCTGGCGCCCGCCGTGCTGGAGGTGGTGTCGCCGACCGAAGCCCTGCTGACGGTGACGGAGGGGCGCTATCATCAGGTGCGCCGGATGTTCGCGGCGGCGGGCAACCACGTCGAGGCTCTGCACCGCGAGCGGCTGGGCGGGCTGGCGTTGCCCGATGATCTGGGGCCGGGCGAGTGGCGACTGCTGACCGAGGACGAGATCGCGTCGATCTTCGCCTTCTGAACTCCGCTCATCCCGGCGGACGCCGGGATCCAGTGAGAGCCTCATACGCCGCGTTTGCAGCCAAAGAACTGGGCCCCGGCGTCCGCCGGGGTGAGCGGGAAGCAGGAGGGCCGGCGCTTGACCTGCCCTCTGCAGTCGCGCACCTGCCTGTCTCATGACACTCACCAAGATCTGCGGCCTGACGACGCCGGATACCCTAGATGCGGCTCTGGACGGCGGGGCGGCCTTTGTCGGGGCGGTGGTGTTTCCCAAGAGCCCGCGCCATATCCCGCCGATGCACGCCGCCAACCTGTTCGACCGGGCGCGCGGAAAAGCGAAGGTGGTGGCCGTTCTGGTTGATCCCGACGACGCCCTGTTGAGCGAAGTCGCCCTGATCCTGCGGCCCGACTTCATCCAGTTACACGGCCATGAGACGGCGCAGCGCGCGGCCGAGGCGCGAAGACTGACGGGAGCGGGGATCATCAAGGCCCTGCCGATCGAGGACGGGGCGGACTTTGCGGGCGTCGCCGACTGGACCGGCGTCGCCGATCATCTGCTGTTCGACGCCCGGCCGCCCAAGGGCGCCGATCTGCCCGGCGGGGTGGGGGCCTCGTTCGACTGGGGGCTGATGCAGAACCGGGCGCTTCCCGCAAACTGGTTCCTCGCGGGCGGGCTGGATCCGCAAAATGTTACCGAGGCGGTGCGGATTTCAGGGGCGCCGATGGTCGATGTGTCCTCTGGCGTCGAAAGCGCGCCGGGTGTTAAGGACCGCACCCTGATCAAAGCTTTTCTGGACGCCGCATCGCGGTCCTGATTTCGTCGCCTTCCTCCCTGAAGACTTTACGTTGTGCCCCAGACCGTGAACGCTCTCTCGAATTCCTACGCCTGGCCCGACGCCGAGGGCCGTTTCGGCCCCTATGGCGGTCGTTTCGTGCCCGAGACCCTGATGCCGCTGATCCATGAGCTGGAGGCGGCCTATGCGGCGGCCAAGGCGGATCCCAGCTTCCAGGCCGAACTCGACGGCTATCTGGAGCACTACGTCGGCCGCGCCAGCCCGCTCTATTTCGCGGAGCGGCTGACCGAGCATTTCGGCGGCGCCAAGATCTGGCTGAAGCGCGAAGACCTGAACCACACGGGCGCACACAAGATCAACAACTGCATGGGCCAGATCCTGCTGGCCCGCCGCATGGGCAAGACGCGCATCATCGCCGAGACGGGCGCCGGCCAGCACGGTGTCGCCTCGGCCACCGTCTGCGCCCGCTTCGGCCTGCCCTGCACGGTCTACATGGGCGCCGTCGACGTGGCCCGGCAGCAGCCGAACGTCTTCCGCATGAAGCTGCTGGGCGCCGAGCTGAACCCGGTGACGGCCGGCGCAGCGACGCTGAAGGACGCCATGAACGAGGCGATGCGCGACTGGGTCACCAATGTCGCCGACACCTACTACATCATCGGCACGGCGGCGGGCCCGGCCCCCTATCCGGCCATGGTGCGCGACTTCCAGTCGGTGATCGGCAAGGAGATCAAGGCTCAGAGCCAGCGCCAGATCGGCCGTCTGCCCGACGCCGTCATGGCCTGCATCGGCGGCGGATCGAACGCCATCGGCGCCATGCACCCCTTCATCGCCGATGAGGGCGTGCGCCTGATCGGCGTCGAGGCGGCGGGTCACGGCCTGGACACCCCCGCCCACGCCGCCAGCCTGAAGGGCGGGCGCTCGGGCGTGCTGCACGGCAACCGCACCTATCTGCTGCAGGACGCCGACGGCCAGATTCTGGAGGGCCACTCCATCTCGGCCGGTCTGGACTATCCGGGCATCGGGCCGGAGCACGCCTGGCTGCACGACCTGGGCCGGGCGGAGTATCTGTCCAGCACCGACGACGAGGCGCTGGAGGCCTTCCAGCAGCTCTGCAAACTGGAAGGCATCATCCCTGCGCTGGAAGCCTCGCACGCCCTGGCGCGCGCGGGCGAGGTCGCCAAGCAGATCGGCAAGGACGGCGATCTGGTGATCGTCCTGTCGGGCCGGGGCGACAAGGATATCAACACCGTGGCCCAGCACCTGGGCGTGGAGCTGTGATGATGAAGACCCTGCTGATCGCCGCCCTCGCGGCGGCTGTTTCACCGACCCTGACCCTGGCGCAGAACACGGCGGCGCCTGCGCCCCAGACGTCTTCTGGCCAAGCGCCCGTGCAGACCGCGCCGACCATTCCGCCTGGTCCGGCGGCCACGGGCATGCCGGTTCTGCCGCCGGCGACGGAGGCGGCCGATTGCGGCGGCTTGCTGCGTAGTCCGGCCTTCTGCGTGACGGCGCAACTGGATCAGATCGGCGCCCTGGCCGACGCCTATACCGAGCATCTGGCCACGCTGAACTGGCTGGCGGCCGACGGCGACGACAACCGCGTCATCTTCGTGCGTCGCCGCGACGGCGGCGGCTGCGACGGCCTGCAGATGGTCGCCTTCTACGACGAGACCAAGCCCGCCGAGGCGACCGCGCCGGGCTATCTGGGCTTCGCCGTCATTCCGGGCGACGTCTGCATGGCGGCGCCCGCCGCTCCGGCAACGCCTTCGGGAGGTTCGGCGCAGTGACGACGATGCGTATCGACGCCCGCTTCGCCAAGCTGAAGGCCGAGGGCCGGGCCGGCTTCGTTCCCTATGTCATGACCGGCGATCCCAGCCGCGATGAGGCGCTTCAGATCCTGAAGGGTCTGCCCGCCGCCGGGGCGGATCTGATCGAGCTGGGCCTGGCCTTTTCGGACCCGATGGCCGAGGGGCCGCCGATCCAGCGCGCCGCCTTGCGCGGGCTGAAGGCGGGGATGACCCTGCGCGGCACGCTCGACCTGGTCGCGGACTTCCGCAAAGGTGATCAGGACACGCCGTTGATCCTGATGGGCTATCTGAACCCGGTGGAATCCTACGGCTATGAGGCTTTCGCCCGCGATGCGGCCGAGGCCGGGGTGGACGGCATCATCGTGGTCGATTGCCCGCCGGAAGAGGCGGCGCCCCTGCTCGCCGCTCTGAAGGCCGCCGATCTGTCGCTGATCCGCCTGGCTACGCCGACGTCCGACGACGAGCGGTTGAAGGTCATCGCCGAGGGCACCTCGGGCTTCGTCTACTACGTCTCCGTCGCCGGGGTGACCGGAGTGAAGGAGGCTGTGGCCGCCGATGTGGCGCCCGCCGTCGAGCGCGTGCGCCGCGCGGCCGGCCTGCCTGTCGCTGTCGGCTTCGGCGTGAAGACGCCGGAACGCGCCGCCGAGATCGCCCGCGTCGCCGACGCCGTGGTGGCCGGCTCGGTCTTCGTCGACGAGGTGGCGGCAGCGCTCGAGGCGAACGAACCCGCCGTTCCCCGCGTTCTGGCCAAGGTGAAGGCCCTGGCCGATGCGGTTCATGGCGCCCGCACTAGTGCTTCCGTGACGGAAACCGTTTAAAGGCCCCGCCCATGGTCGATAAAAATCCCGAGAACAAGGCTCGCGGCGGCTGGCTGTCGCGTTTCGCGCCCGGCGTGCGCAAGATCGTCAGCCCGCGCGACACCCCGGACAATCTGTGGGTCAAGGATCCCGATACGGGCGAGATGCTGTTCCGCTCGGACCTGGAGGCGGCCCTGTGGGTCACGCCGTCGGGGCGTCACATGCGGATCAATGCGCCGACGCGCCTGAAGGCCACCTTCGACGACGGCCTGTTCGAGAGCATCGACACGCCGGACGTGCCGGAAGACCCGCTGAAATTCTCGGACGGCAAGCCCTATCGCGATCGTCTGTCGGCGGCGCGCAAGGCGGCGGGCCGCAAGGACACCATGGCCATCGGCTACGGCCGCATCGGCGGCGCGCCCGCCGTGGTCATCGTGCAGGACTTCACCTTCATGGGCGGTTCGCTGGGCATGGCGGCGGGCGAGGCCTTCATCGCCGCCGCGCGTGAAGCGGTGAAGCGCAACATTCCCCTGGTCTGCTACACCGCCGCCGGCGGGGCGCGGATGCAGGAAGGCGCCCTCAGCCTGATGCAGATGGCCCGCACCACCCTGGCCGTTCAGGAAGTGAAGGCGGCCAAGCTGCCCTACGTCGTGGTGCTGACCGACCCGACCACGGGCGGGGTCACGGCCTCCTACGCCATGCTGGGCGACGTCCACCTGGCCGAGCCGGGCGCCCTGATCGGCTTCGCCGGTCCGCGCGTGATCGAGACCACCATCCGCGAGAAGCTGCCGCCGGGCTTCCAGCGCGCCGAATACCTCAAGGACAAGGGCATGGTCGACAAGGTGGTGTCGCGCGGCGACCTGCCGACGACGCTGGGCCTGATCCTGTCCATGCTGATGGGCGGCGCAGCCCAGAAGAAGGCTGCCTAACCGCAGGCTTTTGCCATGGACCCGATTTCGGAACGCCTGCGCGCCCGGCATCCCCAGCGCATCGACCTGTCGCTGGATCGGATGCGGGCGCTGTGCGCCGCGCTCGGGAATCCGCAGGATAAACTGCCGCCGGTGGTCCATGTCGCGGGCACCAACGGCAAGGGCTCGACGGTCGCCCTGATCCGCGCCATTGCAGAATCTGCGGGCCTGCGCGCCCACGCCTACACCTCGCCGCATCTGGTGCGCTTCAACGAGCGTATCCGGCTGGCCGGGACGCTGATCACTGATGACGCCCTAAACGCCATCCTCGACCGGGTCGAGGCGGCCATGGCCGAGACCGGCGGCCAGGCCACCGTGTTCGAAAGCACCACAGCGGCGGGCCTTCTGGCCATGAGCGAGACGCCCGCTGATCTGGCGATCATCGAGGTGGGTCTCGGCGGATCGCTGGACGCCACCAACGTCATCGCCCGCCCTCTGCTCAGCGTCATCACCCCGGTTGATCTGGACCACGCCGAGTTCCTGGGCACGACCATCGAGGGCGTGGCGGGCGAGAAGGCGGGCATCCTCAAGGCGGGCGCGCGCGGCGTCGTGGCGCGTCAGTCCGAGGCGGCCATGGCGGTGATCGAGCGCCGCGCGGCCGAGGTCGGCTCGCCCCTGACCGTCATGGGCGTTGACTTCGACGCCTGGGCCGAGCGCGGGGGCCTCGTCTATCAGGATCAGGAGCGGTTTCTCGACCTGCCTGCGCCCGCCTTGCCCGGCGCGCACCAGTTCGACAATGCGGGCGTCGCCATCGCCGCCGCGCTGGAGTTGGATCTGCCCGAAACCGCCATCGCCGAGGGGCTGAAGGCCGTGCGCTGGCCTGCACGAATGCAGCGACTGACCGCCGGTCTTTATGCGGACAAGGCCCAGCAGGCCGACGCCGAACTGTGGCTGGACGGCGGGCACAACCCGCACGCCGCCCGCGCCCTGGCCCGCGCCCTGGCCGACCGTCAGGCGCGCGCGCCGCGCCCCACAGCCCTGATCGTCGGCATGCTGGCCAACAAGGACGCCGGCGGCTTCTTCGAGGCGCTGAAGGGCATCGACGCCCAGGTATTCACCGTCGGCTTCGAGGGGACGGCCGCCGAGCCGGAGGCCTTGGCCGCCGTCGCGCAGGGACGCGGCTTCGGGGCCATGGCGGCGGGATCGGTGGACGCCGCGCTGGACCGCGCCCTGGCCCTGGGCGCCGGGCGGGTGGTCATCTGCGGCTCGCTGTATCTGGCGGGCGAGGTGCTGGGCGCCAGCCGCGAGACCTGGCCCCAATAAGCGTCCTCCCTTCCCCCTCGATGGGGGAAGGGCTGGGGATGGGGGTGCGCGCGCGACGTAAGAAAGCGTGGCGCACGAGGCGCGGAAGTCTCCTGCGCTCCTGTCGGAATCAGCCTGCCTACACCCCCACCCAACCCTCCCCCATCGAGGGGGAGGGCTTCGACAAAAAGAAAAAGGCGGCGCCTCTTTCGAAACGCCGCCCACCCGACTTCGCCCTGCGGACTCAGCCGCCCTCCCCAGGACGGGGAGGGAGAATGTCGTGTCAGTCCGCCGTCACGCCGGCTTCGGCCAGCCATTCGACGATCTTGCCCTTGGGCATGGCGCCGACCTTCATCGAGGTCATCTGGCCGTCCTTGAACAGCATCAGGGTCGGAATGCCCTTCACGCCCATCTTCGACGGGACCATAGGGCTGTCGTCGATGTTGACCTTGGCGACCGTGACCTTGCCGGCCAGTTCGTCGGCGATCTGCTCCAGCGCCGGGCCGATCTGCTTGCAGGGACCGCACCACTCGGCCCAGAAATCCACCAGCACGGGGGTCGAGGACTTCAGGACGTCGGCGTCGAAGCTGTCGTCGGTGACTTTCACAGTCGCCATTTTAGTCTCCTTAAGGGCGCTATCGCTCGCCGCGCGGCGGCTCGCTGCTTGAGCGCAAAACTTGTTTCGCGCCGACAAAGGCGTCAGCGTTCAGGCACAGATGTGGGTGCGAATCCCCGACAAATCAACGCGCATTTTCGAGAGCGGCGTCCATCAGGGCTTGAGGAACCGCCATCAGCTTCGGCCCGTCGGTCCAGACCAGGGCCGCTTCGACCGCGCGGTCGGGATAGAGACGGCGCAGGACGGCGGCGTAGATCGCCATCTGCAGCACATAGGCCGGATCGGCGTCTTCGACGTGATCGGGAGCGGGACGGTTGGACTTGAAGTCGACCACTAATACGCGTTGTGGAGTGACCACCAGCCGGTCGATGCGGCCCGAGATGGACACGCCGGACGGCAGGTCGGGCGCGGTCCCGGTCAGGGCGACTTCGGCGCGACTGCCGGGGCCGAAGACGGGCGCGAAGCGGGCGTCGTCCAGCACGCCGAAGGCGGCGGCGATCATCTCGGCGCGCTGCTCCTCGCTCAGGTCGCGTTCGCGCGCCAGCATCCGGCGGGCGGCGTCGGGGCGGTCGGGCGACGGCAGGTCGGGCAGGCGCTCCAGCAGGCGGTGGATCAGGTCGCCGCGCCGGAAGCGGCCCAGCCCGGCGCCCGGCCCTTCGCCGCGCGCTAGGGGCGACGGCGCCGGGATGCGCTTCTGCTCCTGCATCTGCGAAGGCGAGGCGAAGCGGGCGGCGGCGTCTCGCGGCGGCTCAGTCCGCGCCCAGTCGGGGGCCTCAGGGCGCATTTCGGCGGCGGCGACGGCGGCGGGCAGGCTGTCGGGATCGGCGCCGTAGCGGCGGACGCTGCCGTCCAGTTCGCGCACCTGATCGCCCAGCCGGTCGAAGGTCTCCTCGATCACCGACCACCAGTCCCCGGCCTCGGGCGCGCGCTTGGAGCCGCGCCCCATGACGATCACCCGGTCGCGCGCGCGGGTCAGGGCGACGTAGAGCAGGCGTAAGGATTCGTCGCCGACCCGCGCCTCGCGGGCCGCGCGGGCGTCGGCCGAGGCGGGGCAGTCCTCCTTCGACGAGCCGGGGCACATCAGCCAGGCTTCGCCGCTCTCGGTGGCGACCGGCATCAACGACGGCCCCTGCGCCTTCGCCTTCATCGTCGTGTCGGGCAGGATGACGACCGGCGCCTCCAACCCCTTGGCGCCGTGGACGGTCATGACGCGGACCTCGCCGCGCGGCCCTTCCAGTTCGCGCTTCACCTCGACGTCGGCGGCTTCCAGCAGGGCGAGGCAGGTCTCCAGATCGGTCCCGCCGCGCCCCTCGGCGGCCAGCACCTGATTGAGCGTCTCGTCGATGGCCTCCTCGGCCTCGCGGCCCAGGCGGGTCAGGATGCGGGCGCGACCTGATTGGCCGGTCGCATCGACCCGGTTCAGCAGGCGGGAGAAGAAGCCGAACGGATCGAGGTCGCGGGCGTCGCGCGCCGCGCGCAGCAGGTCCAGCGCCTGACCCCACTCGGGCCGCTCGCTCGCGCGGCGCTTCAGCTCGCGCCACAGGCCCTTGCGATCCTTGAGACCGGCGAGGTCGAACAGGCTGTCCTCGTCCACGTCGCAGAAGGGGCCGCGCAGCACCTCGGCCACCGTCAGATCGTCGCCGGGGAAGAGGGCGAAACGGGCCAGCGCCTTCAGGTCGTCGAAGACGATGTGCTGCGACAGCTTTAGCCGGTCGGCGCCCGCCACGGGCGCGCCGGCCGCCTTCAGGGCGCGGATGATCTCCTCGAAGGTCGCGTCGCGGCGGCGGACCAGGATCAGGAAGTCGCCGTAGCCGCAGGGGCGCGCGGCGCCGCCCTTGTCGAAGACGACGGCGCCGGTTTCGACCTGTCGTTTGATCTCGAACGCCAGCGTCTGGGCCATGCGCTTGCGGGCGCTGGCGGCGCCCTCCTGATCGACGGGATCAGTCCAGGCGTCGCGCTCGGGCGGGGCCTCGTCCACGAACAGCGGCCACAGCTCGACCGCGCCGGGTTGGCCTTGGCGGGCGGCGGTGTGGTGCGGAATCTCGCCTGTCTCCCCGACCAGCGCCCGGGCGCGTTCGGGCGTGGCGAAGACTGCGTCCACGAACGACAGCACCGCCTCGGTCGAGCGGTAGGAGGTCTCCAGCGGCACGCCTTCGAAGGCCCCGCCTGCCCCGGTGATCAGGCTGTCATAGACCTGCGCTTCCTGCCGCAGCCGTTCGGGCCGGGCGCCCTGGAAGGAATAGATCGACTGCTTCTCGTCGCCGACGGCGAAGACGGTGCGGTCGGTCCCCTCGACGGTGAAGAACTCGCCGGTCAGGGCGCGCATGATGGCCCACTGTTCGGGGGCGGTGTCCTGAGCCTCGTCGATCAGGACGTGGTCGACGCCGCCGTCCAGCTTGTACAGCACCCAGGCGGCGGTCGAGCGGACGGTCAGCAGTTCAACCGTTCGGGCCACCAGGTCGGAGAAGTCGAGCGCGCCGTGCGCCGTCTTGGCCGCCTCGTAGAGGGCGGCGTGGGCGTTGGCGAGGGTCAGCAGCCTGATGGTGTCGTCGGCGACCTTGGCGGCCCGTAACTGGTCGCGGGCGGCCAGGAACTTGTCCTGAAGATCGGCCAGCCAGCCCGCGGCGTCGGGCGGCGCCTGCTTGGTCGCCATCGACTTGCGGGGCGAGCCGGAGCCGGTCAGGAAGACGACGCCGAGGCCGTGGAAGCTCCAGTCGTGGTCGAGGGCGTGGATCAGTTCAGCGGCCCGGTCCTTGTCGGTCTTTGAGCCGGTGGTCATCAGCTCGGCCATGCGGCGGACCTCGCCCCGGTCCAGCCAGCGCAGGAAGTCGGCCTCGATGTCTTCGGGCGACCTTTGCGGATCGGCGCCGGTCAGGACGTAGGGGCCGGGCGCCCGGCCGTCGGCGACGCGGGCGACATAGTCGGTCAGTTCGGCGCGCTTGGCCTCGATCAAGGCCAGCAGATCCTGGAAGCGGCCCCAGTCCAGCTCGACCGCGAAATGGCTGTAGGCCTCGCCGACCGGCCCTTCGGCGTCGGCCAGGGCGGCGCGGGCCAGGTCTTCGCGCGCGGCGTGGGACAGGGCGATCGCCGCCTCGTTCTCCAGCACGGTGAAGCGCGGCGAAACGCCCGCCTCGATGGGGAAGCGGCGCAACAGCTTTTCGCAGAAGGCGTGGATGGTCTGGATCTTCAGCCCGCCGGGTGTCTCCAGGGCGCGGGCGAACAGGCGGCGCGCTTCGGACAGGCGGGCGGGGTTGAGGGCGGCGGGGTCGCTGTCGTCCAGTTTCGCCAGCTCGGCCGACAGTTCGCCGTCGTCCATGACGGCCCATTTGCCCAGAGTCTCGAACAGGCGGGCCTGCATCTCGGCGGCGGCGGCCTTGGTGTAGGTCACGCACAGGATGGCCGAGGGCGCGGCGCCGCCCAGCAGCAGGCGCGCCACCCGGCTGACCAGGGTGGTGGTCTTGCCCGATCCCGCGTTGGCGGTGACGAAGACCGAGCGGGCCGGGTCAGCGGCGCGGGTCTGGGGATTGAGGCCGTCGCGGACGTGGAGGTTCATTCCGCCTCTCCTTCTTCGCCGCCGCCGATGACGTGCCATTCCCAGACGCGGGCCAGCAGGTTGTAGGGGCTGTAGCTGCCCATGAACTGCGGCGCGGCCCAGGAGACGTAGGGCGTGGCTTCATCGTCGAAGCGGGCGACACGGGCCATCAGGCCTTGCAGCGCGGCGTCGGACAGGGCCTGCGCCTCCGGTCCGGCGGCGCGCACGGCGACCTCGCCCGCCTTCTTGCGGCCGACGACGCGGACATAGGTCAGTTCTTCCGGCGGGACGGGACCGTTCGTCTCCTGGAAGCCGCCCGCCGCCAGAATGGCGCCGGTCAGGGTCAGTTGGGGCGCGAAGCCCGCCTTGATCTGTTTGGCGGTCGGAACCTGGCCGGTCTTGAAGTCCATGACGGCGGCGGACAGGGCGCCGACCTCGATGCGGTCGGCGTAGGCCTTGACGGTGAAGGGGCCGCCCGGCGCGTCGAATTCCAATGCGCCTTGCTGCTCGATCAGCAGTTGGACGCCGCGCGCGCGGCGGTTCGTCTCGAATCCGGCCAGCCAGCGGGCGGCGTTCCTGGCCAGCGGCGCCTCGCGGGCCATGGCGGCGTCTTCGAAGCCGTGGGCGCCCAGCTCCTCTAGTAACAGGCGCTCGATCATCGCGTCGAGATCGTCGGGCAGCAGGTCGGGCCAGTCCTCGGTCAGGCGCTCGATGGCCTTGTGCACGGCGTTGCCGCGCGCCAGGGCCTCGGCCGAGGCGCCGGGGCGCTCCATCGGTTCGAGGTTCAAAATGCGGCGGGCGTAGAGGGCGTAGGGGTCGCGGACCCAGCGTTCGACCCCGGTGACATAGAGGCTGCGCGGGCGGCGCTCGACTGGGGGCGTGGGCGCGGGACGCGGGGCCAGCCGGGCCGGGCCGGGCGTCGGGGCGTCGAGGGCGGAGGTCCAGTCGGCGACGCCTTCAGGGGCGCTGAGCCGGACCGGGGTGTCGGGCGCGTTTGCGCCGCGCGTCAGCATCTCCAACCGCCACAGCCAGCGCGAGCGTACGGCGGGCTGGCCGCCGCGCCGCTCGCAGTGGACCAGGATGGCCTCCTCGGCGCAGGCGGCCTGGACGAAGTCCTGCGCCGTCTGGCCCAGGCGCCGCTCGGGCGCGGGCAGGGGCAGGGCGGCGCGCATGGGCCGCGACAGGAAGGGGTCGACCGGGGCGGCGTTGGGCCAGACGCCCTCCTCCAGCCCCGCCAGGATCATGCGGTCGGCCCGCGCCAGCCGCGCCTCGATGGCGCCGAGAATGCGAAGGGACGGGTGGGTGGCGCCGCCGGTGCGCACCGTGGTCTCGGCCAGCAAGGCGGCGATCAGATCGGCGAACTCGGCGGGCGTGGTCTGGCCCAGCGGGCCGCCGCCCTCAATCAGGGCCGACAATAGGGAGGCCGCCGCCTCGCCGTCCGGCCCGGCCCAGGCGTTCTGACCGGCCAGGGCCTCGATCAGAGCGGTCAGGGTGCGGGTGGCTTCGTCCGGCGGACAGGGGCGGGCGGTCGCCAGCGTCTCCAGCCGGTCGGCGAGGGCCTGCGCGCCCTTCAGCCGGGCCAGCTTCCAGTCGGCCAGCGGCAGGCCGCCGCGTCGAGGCTCGCCCGCCTTCAGCAGGCGTTCGTGAAGCTGGGACCAGCGGCGCGGGCGGGGGCCGCGCAGGGCGTGCTCCTCCAGCGCCTCTGCGGCGTCGGTGAGCGACGTCTCGCCCAGATCGAGGCGGACCAGCGGGTGCTTCAGCAGGGCCAGCAGGGTCTGCGGCTTCAGCGGCTCGGCTAGGAAACGGGCGCAAAGGTCGACCAAACCCCCGGCCGTCATCCGCGACAGGGGCTGGCCGGTGGAAGAGTCGGCGACAATGCCCCAACGCGCCAGTCGCGCCTCGACCCGGCGCGACAGCTGCAGGTCCGGCGTCACCAGGGCGCAGGTGATCGGGCGGCCGTCGGGGCCGCGCTGCTCCAGGCTTTCGCGCATCATCAGGGCGACGGCGGTCGCGGCCTGTTCCTCGGCGCGGACGGACAGGACGGTCAGGCCCGACAGGCCCTCGGCGATGGGGTCGGCGGCGCGCCCTGCCTCGGCCGAGCGGGCGCGCAGGCGCTTGATCTCGGCGCGCCAGTCGTCGGTGGCCTCGGCGGGGCGCAGGGCTTCGTTGATCAGGCGCTGACGGGCCAGACCGCGCGCCTCGACGGCGGGATCAAGCGCAGGCTGGAACCACGGCTGGACGGCCTCGCGGACGACCTCGGCGCGGGCCAGCAGGGCCTTCAGCGCGGCCTGCGGGTGCTGGTCGTCGATGCGGTCCCAGGCGTCGGCGGCCAGATCGAGGTCGAGGCCGGGCAGGACGACCACGCCCTGCGGCGCCTTGGCCACGGCCTTCAGCACGTCTGCGGCGGCGGGGACGGTGCCGGTCGAACCGGCGGCGATGACGGGAGCCTGCGGCGGGCGGGCGTCCCAGGCCTCGGCCAGACGACGCAAAAGAGTGGCGCGGCGCCAGGCGGGATCGACCAGTCCCAGCGCCTCCAGCCGCTTCGGCCAGGCCTCGACGGCGAGGCCGAGGAAGCGGGCGCTCTCGCGCCAGTGTTCGGCCAGATCCTGTTCGGCCAGGGTCGCGACGCGCGACAGGTCGGAGACTTCCTCCAACTGGCAGGAATCGAGGAAGGAGCCCAGCGCATCGGCCATTTCGAGGGCGCGCAGGGGCTTCATCCCCGGCTCGAAGTCCTCGGCGATCATCCGCGCCATCTCGAACCGGCGGGTCAGGGGGGCGATGGCGGGCGGCAGGTCCAGACCCAGCTCGCCGGGGGCGAAGGGCGGCTCGTCTTCTTCCAGATCGCCGAGCGGGCGCACCTGCGGCAGCAGGACGGGACGCTCGCCCGCCAGCTTGCCCAGGGCGAAGGAGAAGGCGCGGGCGGCGCGGCGGTTGGGCAGCAGGATGGTGGCGTCGGTCAGGGTCTCGGGCGGGGCGTCGCCCAGCCAGTCCAGCACCCCCGCCGCGAGGTCTTCGAGGAAGGGCCGCCAGGCGGGCACGGCGCGCCAGCGCGGCCCGCTTCCGGCGAACGGATCGAAGCGCCCCCTCGTCATGATCAGGTCTCCGCCTTCAGCCGCGCCTCGGCCTCGTCGCGCGCCTGAGGGTCGCCGACGTGCATCCAGTCGCCGTCGAGCACGCAGCCGTAGAGGCGTCCCTCGGCGGCCGAGGCGCGCCACAGGGGGCTGAGCGAGAAAGGGCCGTCGGGGCCGTGGTCGGCGTAGTCGGGGCGGG
>NZ_DLNP01000017.1:177561-279896 GCF_002478355.1 Brevundimonas sp. UBA7507
CGTAGTCGGGGCGGGTGATGTGTACGCCCATATAGGCGTAGGGCGCGCTGGCCGCCTCGCCCCGGAAGGTCAGGGCGCCGTCATCGGCCAGGAAGAAGTCGCCGTCGCCCTCGAAGCCGATGGAGCCTTCGCGTCGGGCCAGCAGCAGGGCGGCGTCCATGCGTTCGGGATCCCATAGGCGGATCAGGTCGCCTAGAGCGTCGCCCCGGTCGATCCAGACGCTGTCGATGTTGGCGACGAAGACGGGAGCATCGCCCAGCAGGGGGCGGGCCTTCTTCAGCCCGCCGCCGGTTTCCAGCAGTCCGGCGCGCTCGTCGGAGATGCGGATCGTCGGGCGTGTGCGGGCGGCCAGATGGCTTTCCAGCCGATCGGCGAACCAGTGGACGTTGACCACGGTGTCGGTCACGCCAGCCTCGACCAGGCGGTCGAGAACGTGATCGATCAGCGCCTTGCCGCCGACCTCGACCAGGGCCTTCGGCCGGTCGTCGGTGAGCGGGCGCATCCGCGTGCCGAGCCCGGCGGCGAGAACCATGGCGGTTGTGGGGGCGGTCATGCGCGTTCTCCGATCCTTCTCCCCTCGTGGGAGAAGGTGTCATGCGGAGCATGACGGATGAGGGGGCAGGCGGCGGGCGCTCGGTCGGATAGTAAGGGCGAGACCGGCGGAACCCGCCCCCTCATCCGAGCCGCTGCGCGGCCCACCTTCTCCCACGAGGGGAGAAGGAAGAGCGCGGTCGTCTTCATCGGCGCGCATCCTCCGGCACATGGCGGTTCATCCAGGCGGCGACGGCGTCGAGGCCCGGCGCCTTCAGATTGGCGTTCAGGTGCGCCCACATCCGGGGCATGAAGGCGGCGTAGCGAGGCTTGCCGTCGCGGGCGATCAGGCGGGCGAAGACGCCCAGGATGCGCGCCTCGTTCAGGGCGGCCAGACCGGCGTAGGACGCCATGAAGGCCTCGCGGTCGGTCTCGGGGCGAAGGGCGAAATAGTGGTCGAGCGCCAAGGCCTCCAGTTCGGGCGCTACGTCACGGCGGGCGTCCTGCAGCAGGGAGTGCAGATCCCACGACGGGTGCGCCTTCACCGCGTCCTGGAAGTCGATCATCCCGACCGAGGCGGCGCCGGTCCTGCCGCCCAGCCGGATCAGGTTCTCGGCGTGATAGTCGCGGTGGGCCATGACGGCCGCGCCCGCCTCGCCCGCCGCCGTGATCGGCGCCCAGGCTTTGCGCCACTCGGCGACGGCGGCCTCGTCGAAGCTCAGCGCGGGCAGCAGTTTCGGCAACCATTCGACGAACAGGTCGGCCCCGCCCTGCAGCGCCGTCTGGTCATAGGCCAGCAGGGGCCAGTCGCCCGCTGCGCCGGTCAGCGTCTCGGGCGTCGGGGCAGCGTGCAGGACGGCGAGAGCCTCGACGGCGGCGCGATAGAGGGGTGCGGGGTCGGCGCCGTCCTCGATGACGCGGGCGAACAGGGCGTCGCCGAAATCCTCGATCACGGCCAGGCCGTTGGGGGCGTCGACGGCGACGATCTCGGGCGCGGACAAGCGCAGCGACTTCAGGTGGGCGGCGACAGCGGCGAAGGCCTCGATGCGTCCGGCGGACAGGCGGGCGACGGCGTTCCAGCCGTGGGCGTGGCGCTGTTCCGGCGTCCACGACGGATCGCAGGGCCGGCTTTCGGCGGCGGGGGCCTGATCCATCAGCATCAGGGAGGCGCCCGAGGGCGTGGTCAGCCGCTCGTAACGCCGCGTCGAGGCGTCGCCGGGCAGGGGCGCGCGGACGGCCCCGGCCAGCCCGGCCGAGCGCAGAAAATCGAGACGGAGGGCTTCGCGGTCAGACATGGAGTTCCTTCAGTTTGGCTTCCCACAAGCCTGCGCCGGAAACGGTCGCAACTCTTCCAGAGAGGCCCCTATCGCCGCCCTCGCGGAGGGCGGCTGCTTGAGGGGCGGGTTCCGAGATTTCGATGATCAGCCGGTCGGGGCCGAGCATCCGGCCGGGATCGTCGCCCAGACGTTCGGGCCATTCGATTAGGGCGCAGCCCTCGTCCAGCGCCTCGTCCAGACCGATCTCGAAGGCTTCTTCGGGGCGGCTGAGGCGATAGAGGTCGAAATGGGCGATCGCCGGATCGCTCTCGTAGAACTGGACCAGGGTGAAGGTCGGCGACGGCACGTCCTCGTCGGGGCGCGTCAGGGCGCGGATCAGGCCGCGCGCCAGCGTCGACTTGCCCATGCCCAGCGGGCCGTAGAGCAGAACGGCCTCGCCTGGTTCCAGCAGGGGGGCGATGGCTTCGCCGAGGCGGGTGGTGGCGTCGGCGTCGGGAAGGTCGAAAGTCGTCATGCGGAGGGCATCAGGCGAAGGTCGCGTCCGGATCGGCGGCCAGGGTCCGCTCGACGAAGGTTTTCAGTTTCAGGGTGGCGGCCTGGGCGTCGACGTCCAGGGCCAGCGGCGGGATGGGACGGCCGACGATCAGGTCGAAGGCGCGGCCCTTCTTGTTCAGCAACTCGTGGAAGAGGGTGATGTCGCGCAACTCCTGCGACACCTTGTCGAACAGGTGGAACAGGCGGCTGCTCGGACCGGCGACGTGGATCGGGATCACCGGCGCCTCATATTTGCGGGCCAGCGAAGCGGCGGTGGCGGCCCAGTCGGGGTCGGTCAGCAGGCCGTCCGCACCGACGCGGGCCAGGCGTCCGGCCGGGAACATGACGACGCAGCGTTCGGCCTCGAACGCCTCTTTCGCCGCCTGGAGGGTGGCGCGGGTCTTCTCGCGGGTGCGCTTGGCCGTGACCCATTCGACGGGGACGACGGTCTCCGACAGGCGCGGCGAGACGCGCAGGGCGTCGGCGTTGGCGAAATAGATCAGGTCGTTGCGCACCGTGCGCAGGGCGTCATGCACGGCCAGGCCGTCGGCGATGCCGGTCGGATGATTGCACACCACCAGACAGCGGCCAGACGCAGGCAGGCGGTCCAGATGCGCCGTCCGCACCGTCAGCTCCAGCAGGCCGGAAACGTAGTCCAGCGCCTGTCGTCCGGCCATGGGGCCGATGGCGTCGGCCATGCGCCGCGCCTTGGCGTAGTCGAGCAGGCCGTAGAGGGCGGGCCGCGCCAAAGGCCAGGCGGCCGATCCCGTCAGCCGGGGCGCGCGCTCGGCGATCAGGACGTCGACAATGTGCGGAGCCGGACTCATCGCCTGCTTGTCGCCGAGGCGGCGGCGGCGGGCAAGCGCCATCCAGCTTGGCTAGGACCGGATCGCCGCCTATGCAGAAAGCCTGACCATTCTTTGGGGGAGTGTAGCGTAATGACCCGATCACACTGGATGACGGCTGCGGCCGTCCAGATGCTGTTGCTGGCGGGGGGGCTGGTCGCGACGCCGGTTCTGGCCCAGGAAGCGCCGGCCGCAGCGGTTGCGCCGGCTCAGGCCGAGGCCTCGGATCGCCTCGGGCTGAAGGATCTGGCGATGATGGAGCGGGTCAGCGATCCGCGCGTCTCGCCCGACAGACGCCGCGTCATCTACGCCGTGACCACCACAGACTGGGCCGGCAACAAGAACCAAACCGGCCTGTGGATGGCCGAGGTCGACGGCGCGACGGCGCCGCGTCGCCTGCCGATCTCCGACGGCGGCGTCTCGGGCGCACGCTGGGCGCCGGACGGACAGTCGATCTACTTCCTGTCGTCGCGCGGCGGATCGAACCAGGTGTGGCGGACGGACCGCGAGGGCATGGCGGCGGCCCAGGTGACGACCCTGCCGGTGTCCCTGTCGGGCTTCCGCTTCACGCCGGACGGCAAGGCCCTGGTGCTGGGCGTGTCGGTCTATACGGACTGCGAGACCCTGGACTGCACAAAGGATCGCCTGGCCGAGCGGGCCAAGTCGACCCAGCAGCTCTATGACCGGATGCCGCTGCGCGTGTTCGACCGCTGGGCCGACGGACGCCAGAGCCACATCTTCCTGCAGCCGCTGAACGGCTCGGGCTTCGCCGAGGGCCAGCCGCGCGACCTGACCGCCGGGTTAGACGCTGACGTCAGCGTCGGCGAGGGCGGGCTGACGATCGCGCGCGACGGGCGCGCCTTCATCTATGCGGCGCGCAAGCAGGCGGACCGCGCCGCCTTCACCAACGACAGCGACCTGTATCGCCTGAGCCTGGACGGCGGTCCCGCCGTCAACCTCACCCCGGACCACTCGGGGCCGGACGGGGCGCCCGCCCTGTCGCCCGACGGACGCCGTCTGGCCTGGCTGGCGGCCCCGCGCGAGAACGTCGGCGGCGATCAGCCGGTGGTCATGATGGCCGATGCGAACGGCGCGAACGCCCGCGCCCTGACCAATTGGGATCGCGGTCCCAGCGGCCTGGCCTGGCGCTCGGACGGCCGGGCGCTCTATGTGACGGCCGCCGACGAGGGCCAGAACCGCCTGTTCGAGATCGACGCCCGCAGCGGCGCGGTGAAGGCCCTGACCGACATCGGCTCGGTCGGCGATTTCGACGAGGTCGGCGGCGTTCTGGCCTATGCCCATGAGAGCTTCACGGCCCCGACGCAGGTCTTCATCGCCCGGAACGGCCAGACCGCGCGCCAGGCCACCCAGCACAACGCCGAGCTGTTGGCCCGCATCGACCTGCCGCGTCCCGAGGAGATCCGCTTCCCCGGCTGGAATAACGAGACGGCGCACGGCTGGGTGTTCAAGCCCGCAGGCTTCGTCGAGGGCCGCAAATATCCGGCCGTCTATCTGATCCATGGCGGGCCCAAGTCGCCCTGGACCGAGAGCTGGTCCTACCGCTGGAATCCGCAGGTCTATACGGCGGCGGGCTATGCCGTGGTGATGGTCAACTTCCATGGCTCGCCGGGCTACGGTCAGGCCTTCACCGACGCCATCAACGACCACTGGGGCGATCGGCCGCTGGAAGACCTGCAGAAGGGCTGGCAGGCGGCGCTGGCGGCCAATCCGTGGATCGACGTGGAGCGCGCCTGCGCGCTCGGCGCCTCCTACGGCGGCTATATGGTCAATATGATCGCGGGCCGGTGGAACGAGCCGTGGCGCTGCCTGGTCAACCACGCCGGGGTGTTCGACGTGCCTCAGCTGATGAACGCCATGGACATCTCGACCTTCATCCATGAGTTCGGCGGCGCGACCTGGGACCGCAAGGCCGTCTATGACGAACACAATCCCGAGACCTATGCGGGCGACTGGAAGAAGCCGATGCTGGTGCTGCACGGCTCCAAGGACTTCCGCGTGCCGATGGAGCAGGGGCTGGCGACCTTCTCGGCCCTGCAACGGCTGAACATCCCCAGCCGCTTCGTCCATGTGCCGGACGAGAACCATTGGGTGCTGAAGCCCCAGACCTGGGTCGAGTGGCAGCAGGAGATCCTGGACTGGACGGCCGACTGGACGAAGGAAGGTCAGCAAACGGCCCCTTGATCAGGAGGCTTTGCGGGCGGCGCGCGGCGGTGTTAGGCCTTCGGCCAGACTTCACATCCGCATGAGGAGCGCCTGAATGCGCCGCCTGCCCCATCTCCTGTCCGGCCTCAGCGCCGCCGCCCTGCTGACCGCCACGGCCTTGCCGGCCCTGGCCGAAGGGGCGCCCGCCGCCCCAGCCGCGGCGACGGCCCCAGCGACGACCCAGGCCCGCGCCGCCTTCACCTATCAGGACATGATCTCGGCCAACCGACTGGGCGACCCCCAGGTGTCGCCGGACGGCGAGTGGGTGGTCTATGCCCTGACCCAGACGGACGTGGCCGCCAACAAGCGCTCCAGCGCCCTCTACATCCTGGGCCTGAAGGGCGAGGCGCAGCCGCAGAAGCTGGCCATCTCTGAAGGCGGCGCCAACACCGCCCGCTGGGGCGCCGACGGCAAGCTGTATTTCCTGTCGGGCCGGTCGGGCTCGAGCCAGGTCTGGGTCTCGGCCGACAAGGGCGCGACGGCGACGCAGGTCACGGCCCTGCCGACCGACGTCAAGGCCTATCGCATCAACGCAGCGGGCGATGCGGTGGCCGTTTCGCTGGCCGTCTATCCCGACGCGGCGGACCTGAACGCCTCGGTCGCGCGCGGCAAGACCGAGGCCGAGCGCAAGTCCACCGGCCAAGTCTATGACCGCATGTTCGTGCGTCACTGGGACACGTGGAACGACCACACCCAGAACCACCTCTTCGTCCAGTCGATCGGCGCTGACGGCAAGGCGGGCGGC
The DNA here is from genome assembly GCF_002478355.1 of Brevundimonas sp. UBA7507. NCBI lineage: Bacteria > Pseudomonadati > Pseudomonadota > Alphaproteobacteria > Caulobacterales > Caulobacteraceae > Brevundimonas > Brevundimonas sp. UBA7507. The sequence goes on from NZ_DLNP01000017.1 coordinate 183,717, forward strand.
GAGCCGGTCTGGGTGACCAAGGGCTTTGACGGCGACACCCCGTCCAAGCCGTTCGGCGACGAGAGCGAGTTCACCTTCGCCCCTGACGGGCGGTCGCTGGTCTTCTCGGCGCGCAAGGCCGGGAACAGCGAGCCGTGGAGCACCAACTTCGACCTCTACAGCGTCGCCGTCTCGGCGCCCGGCCAACTGACCAATCTGACCGAGGCCAACCCGGCCTGGGACACCGGCCCGGTCTTCTCGCCGGACGGTCAGACCCTGGCCTACCGCGCCATGGCCCGTCCGGGCTTCGAGGCCGACAAATATTCGATCTTCCTGCGCGACGTCGCCACCGGCCAGACGCGCCAGATCGCGGCCAACTGGGATCGCTCGGCCGATACGCTGCAATGGTCGAAGGACGGGAACACCCTCTATACGACGGCGGGCGACGTCGGTCAGACCCGCCTGTTCGCCATCGACGCGCGCAACGGGGTGGTGACGCCGCTGACGGGCGAAGGCCACGTCGGCGCCTTCCAGCAGACGCCCTCAGGCTTCGTCATGGCGGTCGACACCCTGACCTCGCCCAGCGACCTGTTCTTCAAGACCTATCGCGGCCGTGAAATGCCGCGCCGCCTGACGAACGTGAACCCGCAGCTGGCGAACAAGGCCTTCGGCGAGGCCGAACAGTTCAGCTTCCCCGGCTGGAACGACGAGACGGTCCACGGCTACGTCATCAAGCCCGCCAACTACGTCGAGGGCCAGAAATACCCGGTCGCCTTCCTGATCCACGGCGGGCCGCAGGGCTCGTTCGGCAACGGCTGGTCCTACCGCTGGAACCCCGAGACCTATGCGGGCGCGGGCTATGCGGTGGTGATGATCGATTTCCACGGCTCGACCGGATACGGCCAAGAGTTCACCGACGCCATCAGCCAGCACTGGGGCGACCGCCCGCTGGAAGACCTGCAGAAGGGCTGGGCCTTCGCCCAGTCGAAGTACGGCTTCCTGGACGGCGACAACGCCTGCGCCCTGGGCGCCTCCTACGGCGGCTATATGATCAACTGGATCGCGGGCAACTGGCCGGGCGAGTTCAAATGCCTGGTCAACCATGACGGCGTCTTCGACACCTTCGGCATGGGCTACGGCACCGAGGAGCTGTGGTTCACCGAGTGGGAATACGGCGGCACGCCGTGGGAGAATCCGGAGGGCTATCAGAAGTTCAACCCGGCCAACCATGTGCAGAACTGGCGCGACCCGATGCTGGTGATCCAGGGCGACCTCGATTTCCGCATCCCGACGTCTCAGGCCCTGTCGACCTTCACCGCCCTGCAACGGCGCGGGGTCGAGAGCCGCTTCGTCTTCTTCCCGGACGAGAACCACTGGGTGCTGAAGCCGGCCAACAGCCTGCAATGGCACAATGAGGTGTTCGGCTGGCTGGACAAGCATCTGGCCAAGTAAGGCTCGGCCTGACTTCGGGGCGCGGTTCGTCAGGGCCGCGCCCTTCGGCTTTCGGGGAGGCGGAATGACGAGACGAGGGCTTCTGGCGCCGCTGCTGGCGACCGTGGCGACCGCCGCCTGTGCGCCGTTGGTCGGCGAGGGCGTGGCGCCGGTTCCGCTGGGGCCGCCCGGCTGGCGCACGGCGCGCGCGGGCTATGGCGCCGATCCGCGTCAGAGCCTGCGTCTTTATCGCCCGGTGCGGGCGGAAGGCCTGCCGATCCTGGTCCTGCTGCCCGACGGCGCGCCCGACGCGGCGGACGAGCGGGCGGCGCGCGATCTGGCCGAGCGCGGCTTCGTCGTGGCCCTGGCCGACCGACGCGCGGCGCCGGGCAGTCCCTATCCGGCCTACATCGCCGATGCGGCGGCGGCGGTCGCCTGGGCGGCGCGGCGGGCGGATGATCTGGGCGGCGACGCGGGGCGGATCGGCGTGCTGGGCCAGGGCGAGGGCGGTTGCGCGGCGCTGATGCTGGCGCTGGATCGTCGCTATTTGGCGGCGGCCGGTGCGCCCGGCGCGGTGCGCGCGGCGGCGGCCCTGGGCGCCCCGCAGCGGCCGGACGCGACCTTCACCGACCCGTCCGCCTATGGCGGCGCCCCCGACGCAGCGCCGGTCTGGCGCGGAGCGGCGGGCGATATGGCGGGCGCAGTCGCCTTCCTGCGCGTGGCGCTGGGCTAGGTCTTGGCGGTCAACTGTCGTGTCAGCGTGTTTCCCCCGTCTCGCCAAGGTCACGGTTTTCCGCTAGAGGAAGCCATGACAGACAAGATGACCCCCCAGGCGGCGCTGGACCGCCTCGAAACCCTCTACAATCAATCCGTCGCCAACCTGCGCACCGCAGTGAAGCGTTTTCTCGAGACCGGCGAGCGCGCCGATCCCGAGGCTCGGGCCGCCGGCCTGTTCGCCTATCCCCGACTGACCATCAGCTGGTTCGGCGATCGCCCGCAGGATCTCGAGACGCGCGCCTTCGGCCGCCTGTCGCGCCCCGGCGTCTATACGACCACCGTCACCCGCCCCGACCTGTACCGCGCCTATCTGCTGGAGCAGCTGACGCTGCTGTCCGATGAATACGGCGCCCGGATCACGGTCGAGCCGTCGGAACAGGAAATCCCCTTCCCCTATGTGCTGGACGGTTCCGGCGTGGTGCTGGACAGCTCCATGACGGCGGCCATCGCCCGCTGGTTCCCGACCACGGACCTGGCCCACATCGGCGATGAAATCTCGGACGGCCTGTTCGAGCCGGGCGAGGACTTTCCCCTGGCCCAGTTCGACGGCCTGCGCACCGACTTCTCGCTGGCCCGCCTGCGTCACTACACCGGCACGCCGGTCGAGGACGTGCAGAGCTTCATCCTGTTCACCAACTACCACCGCTACGTCGACGAGTTCGTGCGCTGGGCCACAGCCCAGATCGCCGATCCCGACAGCCCCTATGAAAGCCTGTCCTGCGCCGGTGGCGTGGTGGTGACCAGCGCCACCGACAACCCCGAGGCGGCCATTATGGACGCCGCCTGGCGCAAGCATCAGATGCCCGCCTATCACCTGACGCGGCCGGACGGTCAGGGCATCACCCTGGTCAACATCGGCGTCGGGCCGTCCAACGCCAAGACCATCTGCGACCACCTGGCGGTCATGCGGCCGCACGCCTGGATGATGATCGGCCACTGCGGCGGCCTGCGCGGCAGCCAGACCATCGGCGACTATGTGCTGGCCCACGCTTACTTGCGCGACGACCATGTGCTGGACGCCGTCCTGCCCGCCGACATTCCGATCCCCAACATCGCCGAGGTGCAGCGCGCCCTCTACGACGCCACCAAGCTGGTCTCGGGCGCGCCGGGCGAAGAGGTGAAGAAGCGGCTGCGCACCGGCACCGTGGTCACCACCGACGACCGCAACTGGGAGCTGCGTTATTCCAAGTCGGCCCTGCGCTTCAACCAGAGCCGCGCCGTCGCCATCGACATGGAAAGCGCCACCATCGCGGCCCAGGGCTATCGCTTCCGCGTGCCCTACGGGACGCTGTTGTGCGTCTCGGACAAGCCGCTGCACGGCGAGATCAAGCTGCCGGGCCAGGCCAATCGCTTCTATGAGGGCTCGATCTCCGAGCATTTGCAGATCGGCATTCAGGCGGTGGACCTGCTGCGGGCTGAAGGCGCTCGCCTGCACTCCCGCAAGCTGCGCGCCTTCGATGAGCCGCCGTTTAGGTAAGAGGGCGCTATCGCCCGCGACGCGGTCGCGGACTGCTTGAGCGCGGCCTCTCCCTCCCCTTGATGGCTAGGGAGAGGCGCTCGGCTTCAGTTTTTCCTGAAGAGGTAGAGGCCGAAGCCGAAGAAGGGCGCGCCGAAGTCGAACATCATCTTGATGCGGTTCGCCGTGGCGGCGACGGTCGGCGCATCGTCATGATCAGGATGGGCGTCTAGCCAGTCGGCGACCGCCGTCTCCATGGCGGTGCGATAGGCTGCCCATTCGGCGTCGCCGCTGATTTGGGCCGAGACGACCTCCAGACCGGCCTCGCGTGCGGCGGCCTGCCATTCCTCGTGGCTGACGTAATAACCGGAGGTCTCGACCAGTTGGCGCAGGGGCGCGGGCGGTTCGCTCTTCCAGAACAGGTCGCCTCACAACAGGGCGCCGCCCGGCGCCAGGCGCTCGGCCAGGGCTGGAGAAGACCAAGGCGGGTTCGCGCAGCCCCTTGCCGGCGGGTTCCGTCGAACCGATGGCGACGATCAGGTCCAGCGGCGCATGCTTCGCGAGTGCAGCGGCGGAGGTCTCGCGCCGCACCGTGATCCGGTCCATGAGGCCCGCTTGCGCGATACGTACTGCGGCTCCCTCAGCCATGATCGGGTCCAGCTCCACCGCCGTCACGCGGGCGCCGAAGACGCGGGCCAGGTGCATGGAGATCTCGCCATAGGCGCAACCGATGTCCATGACCGTCGCGTCGGAGTTCAGCCCGGCGCGTGCGGCCGTCGCCTCTAGTCGTTCCATCGACAGGGCGTTGCAGATGGCGAGAGGTTGATAGGCGATGTGATGAAAGGCGACGCGCATGACCAAGGTCTAGGACGCGCCGCGTTGCGCGTCTCAAAGAAAGAACTTTACATCATAAAGTTCTTAGCTCATTCTTGCTTCACCAGGCAGGGAGAGACGCCATGACACGAGACCAGGTTCAATCCGTTCACGACGACATCGCCTATATGAAGGCGCTCGCCCAGGAAGGGCGGCGCGCGCCGCTTCTGGCGGGCCCTATCATGGTCGCGGCGGCCATTGTCTTTGGCCTAGCCAGCATTGCTCAGTGGTTGGTGGTTTCCGGGGTCATTGACGTCACGCCCTGGGCGCAGTTCTGGATCTGGATCGTGGCGGCGATCATCTTCACCCTCGACCTGATCTTTCTGCTCAACCGGATGAAGGCTAAACCGGGCTATAGCTCTGTCGGCAATCGCGCCGTGGGGGCGGCGTGGACCGGCGTGGGCGTCGGCATTTTCGTCACATGGCTCGCCTTGATGGTGATCGGGTTCAAGACCGGGGACTGGTTCCTGATGAACCTCATGCCGACGATCGTGGTGGTCGCCTATGGGTCAGCCTGGATGGTTGCGGCCTTGATGTCTCAGGCGCGCTGGATGATGAGCGTCGCCTTGGCGTCTTATGTAGGGGCTGTGGTCCTGGCCTGGTTCGCTGGCGATCAGGTCATCTATCTGGTGCACGCCGCCCTGCTGCTGCTGGTCGCCTTGGTCCCGGGTCTGATCCTGATGCGCCAGGAACCGGCGGAGGTGGTCTGACATGACCGCTACGGAAGCCGTGACCGATACAGGCGACGATTTCGACATCGGCCGCATCGACGAGGTGATCCACGGCCGGGTGCGCCTGGGGATCATGGCCTATCTGTCCGGGGTGGAGAGCGCCGACTTCGGCGAGCTGAAGGCGCGGCTGCAGACGACGGACGGCAATCTGTCGGTGCATTTGCGCAAGCTGGAGGAGGCGGGATTCGTCGCCGTGTCCAAGAGTTTCCAGGGCCGCAAGCCCCTGACGCGGGCCAGCATGACGGAGGCGGGGCGCGACGCCTTCCTCGCCTATCTGGACGCCATGTCGGCCCTGGTCGCGGGGCGTTAGCCCGGACTGGCGTGCGCCGTCGAACAGTCTAAGAAAGGCGGTCATGAGCGACCGCCTTTCGCCGTTCGAGGCCATCGACAACTTCCGCGACTATGGCGGTTACGCCGTGGACGACCGCCTGCTGGCGCGCGGGCGGCTCTATCGCGCGGCGCATCAGGCGCGGGCGACGGCGGCGGACGTGGCGCGGCTGGAAGCGCTGGGACTGTCGGCCGTGGTCGATCTGCGTCGGCCCAGCGAGCGCCGGGCCCAGCCTTCGCGCCGTCCGGTCGGCTGGTCCGGGAGGCTGATCGAAAGCGACCATGACGACGGCGGCGAGGCGCCGCACCTGACCTTTCTGAAGACCGCCGACCTGACCGAGGCGTCAGGCCGCGCCTTCATGATCGAGACCTATCGCCGCCTGCCGTTCGAGGCGGCCCATGTCGACCTGTTCGGGCGCTACTTCCGCCTGCTGGCCGAGGTCGAGGGCCCGGTGCTGATCCACTGCGCGGCGGGCAAGGACCGGACCGGCCTGCTGGCGGCCCTGACCCACAGCCTGCTGGGCGTGGCCCATGACGACCTGATGGCGGACTATCTGGCGACCAATCAGGCCGTGGATCTGGACGGCCGGGCGGAAGAGGTCGCGCGCAGGCTGACCGCCATGACCGGCCGCACGGCGTCGCACGGGGCGGTGGTCGCCTTCCTGGGCGTCGAGGCGGCCTATCTGGACGAGGCCTTCGGCGCCATGCGCGCGCACAGCGGCTCGGTCAGCGCCTATCTGGAGCGCGTTCTGGGCGTGGATGCGTCGCTGGCCGACCGCATCCGGGCGCGGTTGGCGCCGTGAGCGGCTTGCCTGTTCGCCATGTCGAGACGCGCCCGTGGCGCGATCCCCTGGCGGCGGCGGCGGGGGTGAACCGTCGCGCGGGCGCCCTCGCCCTGCTGGCCGGGGCGGGCGATGCGCGGGCGCACGGCGGACGCTGGTCCTTCGTGGCCTGCGAGCCGGATCAGGTGTTCGTCGGCCGCGTGGATGATGGGGCGCTGTTCCAGCGCCTGCGTGAGCCCGCCTATGCAGACGGCGGGGTCGTGGGGCTGATGAGTTATGACGCCGGGGCGCGGCCTGCAACCGGCGAGCGGGGGGGCGACTGGCCGGACCTGATGCTGGCCCGCTATCCGGCCCTGCTGGCCTTCGACCACCAAGACCGACAGGTGCGGGCGATCGGGCGCGGGGCGGACGTCGAGGCGGCGCGCCTTGAGGCGCAGCGCGCGGCGACCTGGCTAGAGACGGCGGCCTCGGCGGACACGCCCGCGCCGCCCTGTGACGGCGTGATCGAAGAGGGCTCGGGCGCAGCCTATGAGGCGGCGGTGGCCGATGTGGTCGCGCGCATCGGCGCCGGAGAGCTGTTCCAGGCCAATATCGCGCGCGCCTGGATCGGGCGGCTGCAGCCGGGGCGTGATCCTTTCGAGGTCTTCCTGCGGCTGTCGGCGGGGCGCGGCGCGGCCTACGGCGCCTTCTGGCGGCTGGGCGAGCGGGTGCTGGTGTCCAACTCGCCGGAACTGTTCCTGACCTTTGACGACGAGAGCGGCCGCATCGAGACCCGGCCGATCAAGGGCACCCGCGCGCGCGACCCCGACCCGGCGCGCGACGCGGCCCTGGCGGCGGAGTTGGTCGACAGCGTCAAGGACCGGGCCGAGAACCTGATGATCGTCGATCTGATGCGCAACGACATGGCACGGGCGGCGCGGCCCGGCTCGGTCAAGGTCGAGCGCCTGTTCGAGCTGGAGAGCCATCCGACGGTGCATCATCTGGTCTCGACGGTGAACGCCCAGGCGGCGAAGGGCGTCGGCCCGGCCGAGGTCATGGAGGCCGCCTTCCCGCCCGGCTCCATCACCGGCGCGCCCAAGCATCAGGCCATGAAGGTGATCGCGGGCCACGAGCCGCCGCGCGGGCCGTGGTGCGGCTCCCTGTTCGGCTGGTGGCTGGGCGAGGAGGCGCGGCTGACCGCCTCCGTCCTGATCCGCACGGCGGCGTTCAAGCGTGGTGCGGACGGCTGGCGCTGGCGCGCCCTGGCCGGGGCGGGGATCGTCGCCGACAGCGATCCCCGCGCCGAACGGCTGGAGACCGAGGCCAAGTTCCGCGCCTTGAAGGAGGCTCTGGTCGGCCTCGATTAGCAGTCGGTGCAGGCGATCCGATCCGTCGTGCGCGGCCGCAGATAATAGTTCCGCTGAAAGGCGATGCCGTCGGGAATCATCTGGCCGAAGGCGGACACATAACCGTAGTTCGTCTCGCCCAGGATCACCGTCTGACCGTCCGTGATCAGGTCGGGCGGTAGGTCGGTGATGGGATCGTCCCGCTTGCGGGCGGGCAGGATGTCGGCGCCGTCGGCGTCCTTGGCGCTTTTGGCGTGGCTCCATTCGACCGTGGCGACGCCGCGCGCATCGACGGTGACGCTCGAGACGCGGATCGACAGGGTGTCGGCGGAAAAGGGCCGCATGATCATGTCGCCGATCTGGAAGGTGCTCTCCAGATCGGCGATGTTGGTGCCGCCGGACTGGGCCACCAGGTCCGCGACCATGGAGGCGACGTGGCTGGCGCGACGCTCGGCCATATAGCCTTGGCTGAACTCGATCAGGCCGAAGTAGATCATGATCATCACGGGGGCGATCAGGGCGAACTCGACCGCCGAGACCCCGCGCCGGTCCCGCAACAGGCGGCGCAGCAGCCCGATGTTCGCGGCGCGCCTCATTGATAGGGCTCGTTGCGGAAGGCCAGGGTGGTGGTCAGCATCACGCGATGATCGGTGGTGCGCGACACGGCCTGAGCGATGAAGGGTGTGACGATGGGGTGTTCATACCAGACGCGCACCAGCACCCGGTCGCCGGGATCGCCCGGCATATAGGTCAGGACGCTGGGGTCGAAGACGCCCGTTTTCAAAGGGTCGGCGTCCGGCGGGGTCGAGAAGCCGTCGACCACGCGGATGTCGATGAAGGCGCGGCTGGGGCAGTCGGCGGCGAAGACGCTCATCTTGGCGCACAGGCGCTCCTTGATGTCTCCAATCTCCAATTGCTGTTCCTGAGCCAGACCTGTGCGGATCTGTCGCCCGGCGTCGGAGACGGCCGTTTCGACCAGGGCGTCGACCAGCAGCATCAGGCCGATCTCCAATATGCCGAACAGCAGGATGAAGAAAGGGAAGGCCACGAGGGCGAACTCCACGGCGGTGGAGCCCTCGCGACGACGCCGACGATGCATCAGGCCCAGCTCCCGGCGCATGGGATCAGGGGGCCGTGGACGGGCGGGCGGCGGCGGGCGCGCAGCGGGCTCCGCAGGCGATTTCCACCGCTTCACCGCCGCGCCAGACGCGCACCGAGCCGGTTTCGCCGGGGCTGACGGCCACCTGGCGCTGGAACAGCGGGCGGCCCAGGGAGTCGACGGCGATGATCTCGGTCAGGCCGTAGCTCTTGCCGGTGATGAACAGGGTGCGGGCGTCGGTGACGGTGACGTCGGCGATGCGCGGATTGGCCACGATCACCGATCCGGCCGGGGCGCGAAGCCGCACTTGCGTCGCCTGGTCCAGCTTGACGTCGAGCGGGCGCTCTTGCGCGAAGGCGGGCATGGCGAGGGCGAGCATTGCGGCCAGGCCGGCGAGAAGAGAAGCTGGGCGCATGGCGGGGCCTCCGTGAGGATCAGAACGGGCGCGCGCGAGCGCCGCACGCGAAACTGACGGCCAAAGGTCAAGAAACCCTGAAATTCGAGATCGCCTGGGATGGGAGGGCCGAATTCTAGTAAACGAGAAAGTAACCATCAATATTGCGCGAGAACGTCGAGATTTTACCCACTCTTAAGGGGCGGCGGCGCATTGTCTCCATGCAAACGGGGGTCAAGCGGGCAAAACCGACGACCCTGATAGTGGGTCATCTGCTCGTTATTGAAAGAAGGAAAACACAATATGCGCAACTTCATCACGCGCTTCGCCAAAGACGAATCGGGCGCCACGGCCATCGAATACGGCCTGATCGCTGCTCTGATCGCTGTGGCGATCATCGGGGCTGTGACTCTTCTGGGTGACAATCTCGCCACCACGTTCAACAACCTCGCCGGAAACCTTGGCGGTGAAGTTGGTAACCCGGAAGCGGCGCCTGCGCCCTAAGGGTCGCTTGAGATCTTTGATCTTAATGCCAAGGGCCGGAGCACTATGCTCCGGCCCTTATGCTGCGTGCATGGTGGTGTAGAAACTAGAGCTTAAGACATGTGGTCGCATAAACGACTTATGTCTGAATTCATGCGCTTCCTGCTCGCAACCTTGCCGATCTTTGCGGTCGTTGCCGCGTTGCATGATCTGACGACGATGAAGATTCCGAACTGGATTTCGGGGGTGCTGATCATCGCCTTCTTCCCGGCGGCCTTTGCCTCGGGTCTGCCGCTGAGCGTCGTCGGTGTTTCGGTTGGGCTGGCGATCTCCGCTCTCGTAGTCGGCATGGGCATGTTTGCGGCGAATTGGATCGGCGGCGGCGACGCCAAGCTGCTGGCCGCCTCCATGCTGTGGATGGGCGTTTCGGGCGCCTTGCCCTTCATTCTCTATACAGCGCTGGCTGGCGGCGGTTTCTGTCTGCTGCTGATGACGGCGCGCAGCCGTCTGCCTTTCTTCGCCCAGAGCGGACCAGGCTGGGTCATGCGGCTGATGCAGCCCAAGGGCGACATTCCCTATGGGGTCGCCATCGCCATCGGCGCCCTGCTGGCCTATCCGTCCAGTCCGCTGATGACGGCCTACATCGCCGGCTGATGACGTCGTTCGTCAAGGGCGGCCCAGCTTAGGGGCGCGTTAACCATGACGGGCCATTATCCCTGAAAGGCAGGGGGCGGATCATCCGGGTTCGCGCGATCGCGTCTGCCGGAGACACTGGATGAAACCCGCCAAGATCGCCGTCATCTGTATCGCCGCCCTCGCGGCCGTCGGTCTGGCGCTGGTCGTGCGCGCCATGGGGTCGTCGGGGCAGCCGACGGCCACCGCCACCGCCGCCGTCGAGACGCGGCCCATGGCCAGGGTGCTGGTCGCCGCGCGCGATCTGGAGCCGGGCCGACGTCTGGTCGATGCGGATCTGAGCTGGAAAGACTGGCCGGTCGACGAACTCAATCCTCTCTTCATCACCGACGGCCCGCCGCCGCCGTCCAAGGCCGAGGGCGCCGCCGCCGAGAACGCGGCCGTCGAAGGCTCTGGCGACGCCAAGAGCGCCACGGTGGACAAGGCTATGAAGGCCGTCGCCGAACTGAACACGCCGGGCTCCAAGTCGGACTATATCGGCGCCGTGGTGCGCGAACCCATTCTGGCCGGAGAGCCCCTGGTGGCGCGTAAGATCGTGCGCGCCGGGGACAGCGGCTATATGGCCGCCTATCTGGAGCCGGGCATGCGGGCCATGGCGATCCGCGTGACGGTCGAGACGGCCGCGGGCGGCTTCATCCTGCCCGGCGACCGTGTGGACGTGCTGCTGACGCGCGAGGTCAAGGGCTCGGGCGACGACGGCGGGACCAGATATTCGGCCGCCACGGTGATGCGGAACGTCAAGGTTCTGGCCATCGACCAGAGCACCCGCGCCGCTGAGGACGAACAGGCGGTCGTCGGCGCCACGGCGACTCTGGAGCTGACGGGTCGCGACGCTGAGGTTCTGGCCCTCGCCAAGTCCGAGGGCGAGCTGTCGCTGGTGTTGCGCTCCTATGCCGATACGGCCGGGCCGTCGGGCCATGTGCCGGGCGCGGTGCGCGGGCGGGCGGCGGGCGGCGGTTCGGTCGTGCGCGTCTATCGCGAGGGTCAGGCCGAAACGGTGGCGGTGCCATGAAGACGGGACTATCGGGCATGAATCGTTTCGCTGTCGCCGCCTGCGCCGCCCTGGTTGCCCTAGGCGGCTCTGCGGCGTCGGACGGCGCCCGCGCCCAGACGCGCGCCGCCATCACCGCAGGCTCGGGCCCGCAGATGGTCAACCTGCCGCGCGGAACCTCCTTCGCCGTCGACCTGCCGGCGGATGCGCGCGACGTCATCATCTCCAATCCGGCCGTGGCCGAAGCCATGCTGCATTCGCCGCGCCGGATCACCATGATCGGCCTGGCGGGCGGCGAGACGGACGCGGTCTTTCTGGACGCGAGCGGGCGCACCATTCTGGCGCTGCGCGTGCGCGTGGACGCGGGCGTCAGCGCGCTACAGGACACCCTGGCGCGTGTGGCGCCGGGCTCGAACGTGCGCGCCGAGGCGGTCAACGACAGCATCATCCTGACCGGCGTGGCGGCCAGCCCGCTGGAAGCCGAACGCGCCGCCCAGGTGGCCCGCGCCTTTGTCAGCGCGCCGGAAAAGGTCATGAACATGATCGCCGTCGCCGGATCGGATCAGGTGACGCTGAAGGTGCGCGTGGTCGAGGTGCAGCGTTCAGTCCTGAAGCAGCTGGGCGTCTCGACGGACATTCTTCGCAACAACGGCATCCATTCCTACGGCTTCGGTCGCGCCTCCAGCTATGGGGTGAACGGCGTGCAGGGCGGCGGCGGAACTCTTTGCTACGGCCAGAACGGCGTACGGACCACGAACCATTCGCAGACGGTCGAGGCGGTGCAGGGCCAGACGAGCGGCACGAACGCCTCCACCAATGCATCGCGCAACATCACGACTAACACCAACATCGGCGGCAACCCGTCCACCACCATCACCGATGTTCTCAGTGCGGCCGTAGGCGCAACGGAGTCTACGTCTCTCAGCAACGTCCTCAGCAACGTCGCCTCTACCGCATGGAAGACAGCGACCGGCACGGAAGCCAACGCCTGTCTGGAAGCGTTTGAACGGGTCGGTCTGATGCGGACCCTGGCTGAGCCCAACCTGACGTCGGTCAATGGCGAGGCTGCGAATTTCCTGGCGGGCGGCGAGTTTCCGGTGCCCGCGGGACGGGATCGCGAAGGGCAGATTTCGGTCGAGTACAAACCCTACGGCGTCGGTCTGGCCTTCCGGCCGGTCGTCTTGTCGGAAGGGCGCATCAGCTTGCAGGTCAAGGTCGAGGTGTCGGAGCTGACGCCTAGCGGCGGCCTGACGATCGGCGCGGGCACGCCCTCCTCGATCACCCTGCCGGGCCTGACGGTGCGACGCAGTGAGAACACCATCGAAATTCCGTCCGGCGGGTCGATGATGATCGCTGGATTGCTGCAGGAATCGACGCGCCAATCCGTGGACTCCCTTCCGGGCGCAACCAATCTGCCGGTGCTGGGACAGCTGTTCAGGTCGCGCGACTATCTCATGGGCGAGACCGAGCTGGTGGTCATCGTCGAGCCCTACATCGTCAACCCGACCTCGCCGGATCGGATGCAGACGCCCGCCGACGGCCTGCGCATCGCCCAGGACGCCCAGACCATCTTCTTCGGCCAGTTGAACCAGGTCTACGGCTCGCCCGCTCCGGCGGCGCAGCCGGGCGCCGGATGGCGCGGCCCTGTCGGCTATGTGATCGAGTGAGCGCCATGATCCGCACCGTCTCCGTCTCCGCCGCCGTTCTGAGCCTGAGCCTGGCGCTGTCGGCCTGCGTCGGCGGCCCGGCCAGTTTGGGCGGCGAGCCGCCGCTGACCCCCACCTCGCGCTTCAGCCTGCAGGTAGAACCTGGCCTGGATCGCATCGCCCTGGCCGTGCACGAGACGGGCCTGTCCGCCAATCAACGCGCGGCGCTGGACGCCCTGGTCGGGCGTTTCGCCATGGAGGGCGCGCCGGTGCTGGTGATCGAAGCCCCTGCGGGCGGCGATCCCGTGGCAGCTCAGGCGGCCTGGGACGTCAAGACGGCGTTCGAGGCGGCGGGCGTGCCGGGCGAGCGCATCCAACTGGTCGGCTACGCCGCGCCGGACCCCAGGGCGCCGGTGCTGGTCGGCTTTGAAACGGTGCGCGCAGTCGTGCCTCAGTGCGGAACCCAGTGGGGCAATCTGGGCCGCACCGGCGACAACCAGTCGGCTTCCAACTTCGGCTGCGCCGTCACCGCCAATCTGGCCGCCCAGATCGCCGATCCGCGCGACATCATCGCCCCGCGCGCCATGATCCCGGCCGATTCCGGTCGTCGCTCGGTGGTGTTCGACGCCTATCGCAAGGGCGAACAGACCTCCGCCCAGCGCGAGACCCTGTTGTCGCAGACCAAGATTTCACAGGCTGTGCAATGACGACGGCGCCCAAGCCCTTCCCGTCTCAGGATTTCGACGCCCTGGACGGCTTCGATCTTGATGATGAGTTCATGGACCTGCACCCGACGGGCGCGCTCGCGCCTGCGGGCATGGGGCAGGCGCCTGACCCCTTTGACCCGGTCGGGCGGATGCGGTCGGAAACCGAGACTGCGATGAACGCTTCGGCCCCTTCCCCCGCCGTCGCGCCGCCCGTGGCGGCGGCCATGCCTGCGCTCGAGACGTCGACGGCGCTGACGATGGGCGGGTCGGCCTCGGTCGAGGTGTCGATCCCGCGCATCGGGGTGCACATCTTCGCCGAGCGCCAGGACACGGCCGCCGCCGCCGAGCGCGCGGGCCAGGACCGCCGCATGGCGCGCGCCACGACCCAGATCCGCCTCGGCGGCGTCCAGGCGGCGATCGAGGCCTATCAGGCCGAGCCGACGCCGCCTCTGATCATCGTCGAGAGCCTGAAGGCGCCGCAGGATCTGCTGGCCGAGATCGACCAGCTGGCCCAGGTCTGCGACGCGGGCACCAAGGTCGTCATCATCGGAGCGACCAACGACATCCTGCTGTTCCGCGAGCTGATGCGGCGGGGCGTCAGCGAATATCTGGTGGCGCCGGTTCACCCGCTGCAACTGATCGCCGCCATCGGGGGCCTGTTCGCCGACCCGGCCCAGCCCTTCGTCGGCCGGACCATCGCCTTCGTCGGCGCGCGCGGCGGGGCGGGGGCCTCGGCCGTGGCGCACAACACCGCCTATGCGATGAGCGAGCGGATCGGCGTCAACACCGTCATCGTCGACTATGATCTGCCGTTCGGCACGGCGGGGCTGGACTTCAACCAGGACCCCTTGAACGGGGTGGCCGACGCCCTGAACCAGCCGGATCGCCTGGACGCCACCCTGCTGGACCGGATGATGGTCCGCTGCACCGACAAGCTGAGCCTGTTCGCCGCGCCCGCGACGCTGGAGACCGACTGGGACATCGGCGCCGAGGCCTTCGAGGAGGTCACCACCCGCATCCGGGCGACCGCGCCCTTCGTGGTGCTGGACCTGCCGCACCTGTGGTCGGGCTGGATGCGCCGGGCGCTGATCGCGGCCGACGAGGTGGTGGTCGTGGCGACGCCGGACCTGGCCTCGCTGCGCAACGCCAAGAACATGATCGACCTGATCAAGCAGGGACGCCCCAACGACGCCCCGCCGCGCCTGGTGCTGAACCAGGTGGGCATGCCGGGGCGGCCCGAGATTCCGGCCAAGGATTTCGGCGCGGCCCTGGGCGTCCATCCCAGCCTCAGCATTCCCTTCGACGCCAAGGTGTTCGGCGCGGCCGCCAACAACGGTCAGATGATCGTCGACGCCGCCGCCAAGACCAAGGCGGCCGAGGCCTTCGAGACCCTGGCCCAGATCGTCTCGCGCCGAGAGCTGCCGGCCGCGACGACGCGTGCGCCGGGCCGCGCCAAGCAGGCGGCCAAGGGCGGCGGCTCGCTGCTCGGCTCCCTGTTCAGCAAGAAGTCCTGAGGCCGTGTTCGGCAAGCGGACAGCACAGCCGGGTCTGGCTCCCGCCCCGCCCCGCCCCGCCCCGGCCCCCGCGCCGGAGGCGCCGGCGCGCCGCGCGCCCGAGCCGGTGGACGGTTTCTCGGCCGAAGATCTTGATCCTCTGGCGCCGCCGTCCGTCGCCGGCGCGCCGCGCAGCGATCGGCTGGACGCCCTGGACGGATTGCTCGGCCGCAAGCCTGAGCCTGCGTCGAGCGCCTCTCCGAGTGCGGGGCCTCGCGCCACGCCGGGCCTGGAGCAGCTGAAGAAGGCCCAGGCCGTCGCAGAGATCGTGCGCGAGCAGAGCGACTATTATCATGCGACGAAGACCACCATCTTCAACGCCCTGATGAACACCATCGACCTGGCCCAGCTGGCGCAGCTGGATCAGAAGGCGGCGTCCGAGGAGATCCGCGACATCGTCGCTGAACTGGTGGCGATCAAGAACGTCTCCATGTCGGTGGCCGAACAGGAGCACCTGGTTCAGGACATCCTGAACGACGTGCTGGGCTATGGGCCGCTGGAGCCGCTGCTGGCGCGCGACGACATCGCCGACATCATGGTCAACGGCGCCGGTCGGGTCTTCATCGAGGTCGGCGGCAAGGTTCAGCTGACCAATGTCCGCTTTCGCGACAACGGCCAGCTGATGAACATCTGTCAGCGGATCGTGTCCCAGGTCGGCCGCCGCGTCGACGAGGCCAGCCCCATCTGCGACGCCCGCCTGCCCGACGGCAGCCGTGTCAACGTCATCGCCCCGCCGCTGGCCATCGACGGCCCGACGCTGACGATCCGCAAGTTCAAGAAGGACAAGCTGACGATGCGCAACCTGGTGGAGTACGCCTCCATCAGTCCCGAGGGCGCGCGCGTCCTGGGCGTCATCGGCGCATCGCGATGCAATCTGGTCATCTCGGGCGGCACGGGCTCGGGCAAGACGACCCTGCTGAACACCCTGACAGCCTTCATCGACCCGACCGAGCGCGTCATCACCTGCGAGGACGCCGCCGAACTGCAGCTGCAGCAGCCGCACGTCGTGCGTCTGGAGACCCGCCCGCCGAACCTGGAGGGTCAGGGCCAGATCACCATGCGCGATCTGGTGAAGAACTGTCTGCGGATGCGCCCCGAACGCATCATCGTCGGCGAGGTGCGCGGACCCGAGGCCTTCGACCTGCTGCAGGCCATGAACACCGGCCACGACGGTTCAATGGGCACCCTGCACGCCAACAGCCCGCGTGAGGCGATCAGCCGTCTGGAATCCATGATCACCATGGGCGGCTACGGCCTGCCGTCCAAGACCATCCGCGAGATGATCGTCGGCTCCATCGACGTCATCGTCCAGGCCGCGCGCCTGCGCGACGGCAGCCGCCGCATCACCCACATCACCGAGGTGGTGGGGCTGGAAGGCGACGTCATCGTCACCCAGGACCTGTTCGTCTACGACATCACCGGCGAGGACGCGCACGGCAAGATCACCGGGCGTCACCGTTCGACCGGCATCGCCCGTCCGCGCTTCTGGGACCGCGCCCGCTACTACGGGCTGGAACGCGAACTGGCCGAAGCCCTGGACGCGGCGGAGTAGGGACGATGCTGCTTCCCATCCTGGCGGCGGTCCTGGCCTTCATCACCATCGGCGGCGTCGGCTGGGTGCTGGTCGGCGGCGACGATTCCTCGAGCCAGGCGGTCAAGCGGGCCAAGACCATGGGCGGGGTGCGGGCCGAGGCGGCGGCCAGCGCCAAGCGCGCGGCTGCGGCCAACACGCCCGAGGCGCGCCGCAAGCAGATCCTGCTGCAGCTTCAGGAGGTCGATCGACGCGAGCGCAAGGCGCGCATGACCATGGGCGCCAAGCTGAAACAGGCGGGACTGAGCCTGTCGGTGCGGACTTTCGTCATCATAAGCGTGGTCGCAGGCCTGGTCGGAGCGCTGCTGGCCTTCGTCCTGGGGGCGAACATCATCATCGTCCTGGGCGTCGGCGTAGCGGCGGGCCTGGGTCTTCCGCGCTGGATCATCGGCATGAAGGCCAAGGCGCGGATGAAGAAATTCTCGCTCGCCTTCGCCGATGCGATCGACATCCTGGTGCGCGGCATCAAGACCGGCCTGCCGGTCCATGACTGTTTTAAGATCATCGCCCGCGAGAGCCCCGAGCCGCTGGCCGGCGAGTTCCGCACCCTGGTCGAGGGCATGGGGGTGGGGCTGACGCTCGCCCAGGCCCTGGACAAGATGTATGAGCGCATGCCGACGCCGGAGCTGAAATTCTTCGCCATCGTCATCGCCATTCAGCAGAAGTCGGGCGGCAATCTGGCCGAGGCGTTGGGCAACCTGACCACGGTGCTGCGCGCCCGGCGGATGATGGTCGAGAAGATCAAGGCCCTCTCGTCCGAGGCCATCGCCTCGGCGGGCATCATCGCCTCCCTGCCGCCGGCGGTGATGATCCTCGTGATGCTGTCCAACCCCAGCTACATGATGCTGATGTTCACCGACATCCGCGGCCAGGTCATGCTGATGGGTGCGGCCCTGTGGATGGCGACCGGCGTCTTCGTGATGAAGCGCATGATCTCCTTCAAGTTCTGAGGCGGAGGCGACGATCGTGAACGGCTTCATGCGCTTCATTACCGACCCGCAGAACCTGTTGAGCATCGGGGTCGGCGTGGCGGTGTTCGCCAGCGTCCTGACCCTGCTGTCCTCCTTCGTCGGCGGCGGCGCGCGGCTGGACAAGCGGATGAAGGCCGTGGCCGAACGCCGTGAGGAACTGCGTCGCCGGTCGCGCCAGGCCATGCGCAGCGGCGCGGGGAACGAAGCCTCCAGCTTGCGTCGGACCGACGACAGTTTCCGCAGTCGCGTGGTCGCTCGCCTGAACCTGATGAAGCTGCTGGAAGACCCCAAGGTCGCCGACAACATGATCCAGGCGGGCTTCCGGGGGCCCGGCCCGCTGAACACCTTCTACTTCTTCCGCTTCGCCACGCCCTTCATCCTGATGGCGCTGACGGCCTTCTACCTGTTTGTCGTGGTCAAGCCGGACCTGCCGATGATGACCCAGGTCGCCATGGTGGTGATGGCGGCGGGCGTCGGCTTCTATGCGCCGAACATCTATCTGAAGAACATGATCGACAAGCGGCGGGCCTCGATCATGGCGGCCTTCCCGGACTCGCTCGATCTGCTGCTGATCTGCGTGGAGTCCGGCATGTCGATCGAGGCGGCGATCCAGAAAGTCAGCCAGGAGGTCGGCGGCCAGTCGATCGAACTGGCCGAGGAGCTGTCGCTGCTGTCGGCCGAGCTGAGCTATTTGCCGGACCGGCGCATGGCCTATGAGGGCATGGCCAAGCGGACGCAGCATCCGGGCATCAAGGCTGTGGCCACCGCCATGACCCAGGCCGAGACCTACGGCACGCCGCTGGGCTCCGCCTTGCGCGTCATGGCCAAGGAGAACCGCGACCTGCGCTTGTCCGCCGCCGAGAAGAAGGCCGCGGCCCTTCCGGCCAAGCTGACCGTGCCGATGATCCTGTTTTTCCTGCCGGTGCTGTTCGTCGTCATCCTGGGCCCGGCCATCATCAACATCCAGGACATGATGAAGGGCGGCTGAGGGGCTGAGACGTCTCAGCCCTCTTCGGCGGTCCGCTTCAGGGCCTCGCTGATGGCCTGGTAGGCGGGGCGGATGCGGGCGCGATGCTTGTCGTGGAACAGCTCGGCGCGCAGGCCCGTGAAGATCGTGCCGTGCGACACGATGCAGGCTCCGCGCTCCAACTCCTCGATCTCGTAATAGCGCAGGGTGCGGAACAGGAAGCCGCGACGCTCGATCCAGACCAACTGGGCGTTGGGCTCCCACTCGCCCAGCTGGGCCTGAACCTGACGCTCGCCTAGGTCGGGCAGGCGCTCCGTCAGGCTGATCGGCGCGCCGAAGCCCAGGGCGCCCTCGACCTCGACCTCGTGCGGGTTCCAGCGGTTCCAGCCGCCGAAGTCCGTCAGCACCTCCCAGAGGCGTTCGGCCGTGGCGCGCACGCCGATGCGGTTCTCGATGCGGATCGTTTCCATGGCGCTTCCTGTGACACGGCTTTTTGCGTTTAGGAAGACGCAGAAGCGCCCGGCGTTTGTCCTTGGAGCCTTCGTCCCGCCGCGTTAAGTCCGGGCCACAGCGCAAGGAGCCGTCATGATCACCCGCATCCAGCCCGACAGCCGCATGAGCCAGGCCGTGATCCACGGCCAGACCATCTACCTGGCCGGACAGGTCGGCGAACCGGGCGAGGACGTCGCCGCCCAGACACGCACCGCCCTGGCCGAGGTCGAGGCGATCCTGGCCGAGTGCGGCAGCGACAAGTCGAAGATCCTGTCGGCCCAGGTCTGGTTGGCCGACATCGCCGATTTCGAGGCGATGAACGGGGTTTGGGACGCCTGGGTCGATCCGGCGAACCCGCCCGCCCGCGCCACCTGCGAGGCCAAGCTGGCGACGTCCGACTACCTCGTCGAGGTCATCGTCGTGGCGGCGCGCTGACATGGCGCGCGTTATCTCGAACCAGAGCGAACTGGAGCGGTTCAAGGCGACCCGCGTCACCGCCCTCTACCGCCTCGACCTGATCGAGAAGGGGGCGCAGCTGACCTATGACGACGGCGCGCCGGTCGACATGGCGTCCGAGGCGCAGCGGCTGAAGGATCAGGTCGCCGACATGGACCGCCGCATCGCGCGGCTGGAAGCGGCGGGCGAGGCGTGAGCCTGGCCAGCGTCCGGGCCTTCTTCGCGGAGCGGGCGCCGGACATCGCGGTCATCGAACTGAACGTCAGCACGGCCACCGTGGCCGAAGCCGCTGCGGCCCATACCGTCGAACCCGGCCAGATCGCCAAGACCCTGTCGCTGCGGGCGGGCGACCGCACCGTCCTGCTGGTCACGGCGGGCGATGTGCGGCTGGACAACGCCAAGGCCAAGGCGGCCTTCGGCGGCAAGGTGAAAATGCTGGACCTCGCCGAGGTCGAAGGCGTGACCGGCCATCCGGTCGGCGGCGTCTGCCCCTTCGGCTTGGCGACGCCCTTGCCGGTCTATTGCGATGTATCGCTGAAGGCGTGGGACGTGGTGATCCCGGCGGCGGGAGACATCCACGCGGCCGTCCGCATCAGCCCCGACCGGATGGTCGAACTGACGGGCGCCGCATGGGTCGACGCCTGCCGCTAGGTCGAGGCGAGCGGCGACGCGTTCAACAGGGCGGCGATGCGCGCCAGCTTGTCCGGGTTGCGGGTGATGAAGACTTCGACGATTCGCCCCTGAGCGATGTTGAGTGCTGTGGTTTGTAGAATCCGACCGCGTTCCAGGCTGACATAGCCCGGCAGGCCGTCGATCCACAGCGGCCGGACCATTTCAGAGCCTTCGTGACCGTATTTGCGATGTAGCCCGGCATAGAGGCGCAGCAGTTTCGGCGCGCCGTGGATGGCGTTGTGGAAGGCGATGACCTTGCCGCCGCCGTCTGATCTCAGCGTCGCCTCGTCCGCCAGAAGGGCGCCGAGAGCGGCGGTGTCGCCGGTTTTCGCCGCCTCGAAAAAGGCGCGGGCGAGACGCTCGCCCTCCTCGGGTTCGACGGCGTAGCGGGGGCGGGCGGCCTGGATATGGCGGCGGGCTCGGCTGGCCAACTGCCGGACGGAAACAGGGTCGCGCTCAAGGGTCGTCGCCACCTCGTCAAAGCCGACATCGAAGACGTCGTGCAGCAGAAAGGCCGCGCGCTCCAGCGGCGACAGACGCTCCATCGCCGTCATCAGCGACAGGGTCAGGTCATCGGCGAAGCCCTCGACGCCTGACGCAGGCTCGGTGATCAGTGGCTCGGGTAGCCAGGAGCCGACATAGGTCTCGCGCTGCATCCGGGCGGACTTCAGCCGGTCCAGCGCCAGACGGGTCGCCGTGCGCGTCAGCCAGGCGCCGGGTTCGCGGATTTCGGCCGGGTTGATGCGGCTCCACCGCAGCCAGGCGTCCTGCGCCACGTCCTCGGCTTCGGCCAGGGAGCCGAGCATTCGATAGGCCAGACGCGTCAGTCGCGGCCGATGCGTTTCGAAGGTCTCAGTGACGGGATCAGGCCGCGACATGCGGCTAGCCTGCCGGGTGCGCCGAGCGGAAGCCGACGGCGAGCCGGTTCCAGACGTTGATCGCTCCGATGGCGAAGGTCAGGTTCACCTGTTCGGTTTCCGTGAACTGGGCCTCGAGCACGGCGTAGTCCGCATCGGACGCCTGGGTCTGTTCGATGCGGGTCAGGCTCTCGGCCCAGGTCAGTGCGGCGCGTTCGCGCGGGCTGAACAGCGAGGATTCCCGCCACGCAGCGAGCAGGTGCAGGCGCACTTCGTCCTCGCCGGCCCGGCGGGCGTCGGCGGTGTGCATGTGTAGGCAATAGGCGCAGCCGTTGATCTGCGAGACGCGGATCTTCAGCAGTTCCAGAAGGCTGTGCTCCAGACCGCTGGCGGCGACGGCCTGTTCCAGCCGCACCATCGCCTGATAGGTTTCGGGGGCGGCTTTGGCGGGGCTGGTTATGCGCGGGGTCATGTCGTGGCTCCTGTGGCTTGGGGAGATATCCCTCCATGACGAGACACGTCGCCGGATTGTGACATGACCACGCGGATCAGGGCTTCAAGCGCTCCAGCACCGTTGCGATGACGCGCTCATAGGCGTCGGTCAGGGCGCGCAGTTCGGCCTCGGGCACGCGCTCGTCGACCTGGTGCATGGTCTGGCCGACCAGACCCAGCTCCAGCACCGGGCACAGGGCGCGGATGAAGCGGGCGTCCGAGGTGCCGCCGGTGGTCGAGGCTTCCGGACGGCGGCCCAGCACGGCTTCCACCGCGTCCTGCACCGCGCCGACGAAGACGCCGGGTTCGGTCAGGAAGGCCTCGCCCGAGCACATGTGCTCCAGCTCGATCCGCAAGCCCGTCTCGGCCTGAAGCGCGCCCGCCTCGCGGTTCAGCCAGTCGATCAGGCCGTCGCCGGTATGGGTCGGGTTGAAGCGGATGTTCAGCCGCGCCTTGGCCTCGGCGGGGATGATGTTGCTCGCCGGATTGCCCACGTCGATGGTGGTGATCTCCAGGTTCGACGGCGGGAACTCGGGATAGCCCTCGTCCAGCACGTGGGCGTCGAGACGGGCCAGCAAGCGGGCGATGACCGGGGCCGGATTGGCGGCGCGATCGGGATAGGCGACGTGGCCCTGTTTGCCGAAGACGGTGATCCAGGTGTTCAGAGAGCCGCGCCGTCCGACCTTGATCATGTCGCCCAGGTGGTGGGCCGAGGAGGGCTCGCCGACCACGCAGGCGTCGATGACCTCGCCCTCGGCGGCCAGGGTCTGGACCACCCGCTTGGTGCCGTGCAGGGCCGGGCCTTCCTCGTCGCCGGTGATCAGGAAGGACAGGGAGCCTTCGACTTCTCCCGCCGCCAGCACGCGCGAGACGGCGGCGACCCAGGCGGCGATGCCGCCCTTCATGTCCACGGCGCCGCGGCCGTACAGGACGCCGTCGCGGGTTTCGCCCTCGAACGGCCCGGCGCTCCAGGCCTTGAGGTCGCCGATCGGCACCACGTCGGTGTGGCCGGCGAAGCATAGGTTGGGCGAGGCGGTGCCGCGCCGGGCGTAGAGGTTCTCGATCCGCGCGTCGTGGCCGACGCCGCTCGGCCCCTCGAACACCATGCGGCGGCAAGTGAAGCCCAGGCCGGTCAGGGCGCGCTCCAGCACGTCCATGGCCCCTTTGTCGGCGGGGGTGACGGAGGGGATGCGGATCAGGTCGCGGGTCAATTCGACAGGATCGATGACGGAATGTGATGCGGCGTTCATGAGGCTATTGCTTTAGGCATATCCCGCACTCGCGAGAAGGCCCGAAAACCGTGCCGAAGATCGACATCGACGCCGCCCCGACCCTCAACGGAACCGGATACCCGGACGAATTCGCCGCGCCGTGCAAGCCGCGCCGCCGCCAGCGACTGGGCGATGCGGTCGGCCTGGACCAGTTCGGGGTCAATCTGCTGCGCCTGCCCGCCGGAGCCTGGTCCAGCCAGCGCCACTGGCACGCCGCCGAAGACGAGTTCGTCTGGGTGCTGGACGGCGAGGTGGTGCTGGTCGAGGACGAGGGCGAGACCATCCTGCGCGCCGGCGACTGTGCGGGCTTCAAGGCGGGCGTCCCCAACGGCCACAAGGTCGAGAACCGCAGTGATCGCGAGGCGGTGCTGCTGGAGATCGGAACGCGCAGCCCGGCGACGGACGCCTGCGACTATCCCGACATCGACATGATCCTGCCCAAGGGCGCCGACCGATACTCCCATCGCGACGGAACCCCCTATCCGAAGACGCCCAGACGAACGTGACGACCGACAATACCTCCGCTTCTCGCCCTGACGACGGCCCGTCCAGTCCCTGGAGCATTCCCGACTTCCGCCTGTTGTGGCTGGGGCGCGTGACGGCGGTTCTGGGCATCCAGATCCAGTCCTCGGCCCTGTTGTGGCAGGTCTATGAGATCGCCCGGCGCGATCGTCCGATCGAGGAAGCCAGCCTCTATCTGGGGCTGGTGGGGCTGTGCCAGTTCCTGCCGCTGCTCGCCTTCACCCTGCCCGCCGGGGCCATGGCGGACCGGCGCGACCGCAAGCACACCGTCACCCTGTCGATCATCGTCGAGGGCATGTGCGCGGGCGCCTTCCTGCTGATGGCGCTGCACGGTTCGCCGCCGCTGTGGGGTCTGCTGGCGGTGGCCGCCGTCTTCGGCGCGGCGCGCGCCTTCCTGGCCCCGGCCAGTCAGGCCTTCCTGCCGATGGTGGTGGGACGCAAGGCCCTTCCGCCCGCCATCGCCGCCCAGTCCATCGCCTTCCAGACCGGGGCCATCGCCGGTCCGGCCTTGGGCGGGGTCATCGTCGCCGTGTCCGTGCCGATGGCCTACGCCTCGGCCATGGCGCTGTTCCTGGCGGCGATGGCCTGCTTCATCTTGATCCGCACCAAGGGCAAGCCGCAGGTCGATCCGTCCAAGCTGGGCCCGGTGCAGCAGGTCAGGGAAGGCCTGGCCTATGTGTGGAAGACCAAGATCGTGCTGGGCGCGATCTCGCTGGATCTGGTCGTCGTCCTGCTGGCGGGCGTGGCCCTGCTGACGCCGATCTTCGCGCGCGACATCCTGCATGTCGGGGCTGTCGGCTTCGGCCTGCTGCGGGCCTCGTTCGGGGTGGGGGCGCTGATCATGGCCCTGTATCTCAGCCGCTTTCCCATCGTGCGCCACGGCGGACGGTGGATGTTCGGGGCGGTGGCCGTGTTCGGCGTCTGCACTCTGATTTTCGGCCTGTCCAAGAGCGTCTGGCTGTCAGGGGCGGTGCTGTTCCTGGGCGGGGCGGCGGACATGATCAGCGTCAACATCCGCCAGACCCTGATCCAGCTGGCGACGCCCGATCACATGCGCGGGCGGGTGTCGTCGGTGTCCATGCTGTTCATCGGCGCCTCGAACGAATTGGGCGAGGCCTATTCGGGCGTCATGGTGCGCCTGCTCGGCCCGATCGGCGCGGCGGTGTTCGGCGGGATCGGCGCCCTGGCCGCGACAGGGGTCTGGGCCAAGACCTTCCCCAGCCTGAGGAAGGCGAACCGGCTGACCTGATGCGCCGGAGCGATCCTTCCGCCTCAAGGGGAGAAGGGAAAGAAAAGGGCGGGATCTTTCGATCCCGCCCTTCCGTCGTTTGAGCTTTGAGAAGCCGGACTTCCTTAGAAGTCCATGCCGCCCATACCGCCCATGCCGCCCATGTCGGGGGCGCCGCCAGCCGAGGCCTTCTTCGGCGCGTCAGCGATGGCGGCTTCCGTGGTGATCATGATGCCAGCGACCGAGGCGGCCGACTTCAGAGCCGAACGGACGACCTTGGCCGGGTCGATCACGCCCATCTGGACGAGGTCGCCGTACTCTTCGGTCTGGGCGTTGAAGCCGAACGAAGCGTCGGTCGAGTCCATGACCTTGCCGACCACGATCGAACCTTCGACGCCCGAGTTTTCCGAGATCTGACGGATCGGAGCCTGCAGGGCGCGACGCACGATGTTGATGCCGGCGTTCTGATCGGCGTTGACGCCCTTCAGATCGATCAGCTTCTTGGAGGCTTGCAGCAGGGCCACGCCGCCGCCCGGGACGATGCCTTCATCGGCAGCGGCGCGGGTTGCGTTCAGGGCGTCGTCGACGCGGTCCTTCTTTTCCTTCACTTCGACTTCGGTCGAGCCGCCGACGCGCAGGACGGCGACGCCGCCGGCCAGCTTGGCCAGACGCTCTTGCAGCTTCTCACGGTCGTAGTCCGAGGTGGTGTCCTCGATCTGACGCTTGATCTGGCCGACGCGAGCCTCGATGCCGTCCTTCTCGCCCGAACCTTCGACGATGGTGGTGTCGTCCTTGGTGATGGAGACCTTCTTGGCCTTGCCCAGCATGTCCAGGGTGACGGTTTCCAGCTTGATGCCCAGGTCTTCAGAGATGACCTGGCCGCCCGTCAGGATGGCGATGTCTTCCAGCATGGCCTTACGGCGGTCGCCGAAGCCCGGAGCCTTGACGGCGGCGACGCGCAGGCCGCCGCGCAGCTTGTTGACCACCAGGGTGGCCAGGGCTTCGCCTTCGATGTCCTCGGCGATGATCAGCAGGGGGCGGCCCGACTGAACCACGGCTTCCAGCACCGGCAGCATGGGCTGCAGCGAGGTCAGCTTCTTCTCGTGGAGCAGGATGAGGGGCTCTTCGAGGGCGACCTCCATCTTGTCCGGGTTGGTGATGAAGTAGGGCGACAGGTAGCCGCGGTCGAACTGCATGCCTTCGACGATGTCGACCGTGGTTTCGGCCGTCTTGGCTTCTTCGACCGTGATGACGCCTTCGTTGCCGACCTTGGCCATGGCCTGGGCGATCAGCGCGCCGATTTCTTCATCGCCGTTGGCCGAGATGGTGCCGACCTGGGCGATTTCGGAGTTGTTGGCGACGGGCTTGGAGATCGACTTGACCTCATCCAGGGCCACGGCGACGGCCTGGTCGATGCCGCGCTTCAGGTCCATCGGGTTCATGCCGGCGGCGACGGCCTTGAGGCCCTCTTGCACGATGGCCTGAGCCAGGACGGTGGCGGTGGTGGTGCCGTCGCCCGCGTTGTCGTTCGCCTTGGAGGCGACTTCGCGGATCATCTGGGCGCCCATGTTCTCGAAGGCGTCTTCCAGCTCGATCTCTTTGGCGACCGAGACTCCGTCCTTGGTCGAGCGCGGGGCGCCGAACGACTTCTGGATCACGACGTTGCGGCCCTTCGGACCCAGCGTCACCTTGACGGCGTCAGCCAGGACGTTGACGCCCTTCAGCATCTTGTCGCGGGCGTCGGTGTTGAACTTTACGATTTTAGCGGCCATGGGGGCTGCTCCTATCTAGATGTTTTTACGAGAGAAACCGGAAACCAGGACGCGTCTTACGACAGCACGCCCAGGACGTCGGATTCCTTCATGATGATCAGGTCTTCGCCGTCGATCTTCACTTCGCTGCCCGACCACTTGCCGAACAGGACGCGGTCGCCGGCCTTCAGCTCCAGGGCGACGAACTTGCCGTCTTCGTCACGGACGCCGGGGCCCACGGCGACGACTTCGCCTTCCTGGGGCTTTTCCTTGGCCGTATCGGGGATGATGATCCCGCCCTTGGTCTTGGATTCTTCTTCAACGCGCTTGACCAGCACGCGGTCGCCGAGCGGACGAAACGCCATCTGAGTAACTCCCGTTAGGATGTTGGTTCCAGCCCTCGGAGCCCACGACTTTGGCAGTCGCCCTCCCCGAGTGCTAACGCCGGGGAGTTAGGCAGGGGAAGCGAGGGCGTCAAGGGCCGCGTAGGCCGAAATTCGGCGCCCCGATGAAGCGAAAATGAACGACCGCCGCCGGGGTCGTTCAGACAGGCGCCGCTAGAAGGGGGACAACGGACCAACCGGCTTTCGAAAGGAGCCCGCCATGAAGACCCTGTCCAAGATCGGCGCCGGCGCTATCGTCCTGACGATGCTGGCCTCGACTCCGGCCGCCGCCCAGCACTATCGCGACCGCGATCGCGACAACACCGGCCGTGACGCCGTCCTGGGCGCCGTGGTCGGCGGCGTCGCCGGCGCCCTGATCGGTCAAGGCGACGGACGCTATGTCGCGGGCGGCGCTCTGGCGGGTGCGGCCCTGGGCGCGGCCTCGTCCTCGAACAACGACGACTGCGGCTATTACCGCGGCGGCCGCTGCTATCGGAACCAGGGCCACTGGGAGCGCGAGCACGGCATCAACAGCCGCGACGGCTATTACAACCGCTACGACAGCCGTTATGGCGATCGTTACTCGCGAGACGGTCGTTACTACCGCGACGGCCGCTACTGGCGGAACCACGGCGAATGGCGTAGCCATCAGAACCGCCGCGACCGCGACTATCGCTACGACCGCCGCTGGTAGGCGAACGGGGGAATGAAGAAAGGCCCGATCGTTCGGTCGGGCCTTTTTCCGTGCCTTCTATTCGAAGCCTGTGTTCCGTTCCGAGGACGGCAGCAGCCGCCCCATGACCGTGACGAAGAAGGCTACCGTCCAGCCCAGAAGAATGGCGCCGTTGATGCCTTCGATCGCGCCCAGCAGCTTCCACTCCGGGTCGATGGAAGTGTCGCCGTAGCCGATCGAGCTGTAGCTGATCGATGAGAAATAGACCGCTTCGCGCAGATCCGGCACAGCGCCCAGCAGGTAGAAAAGGGCGGCGTAGAGCCAGACCTCGACCCCGTGCAGAACGAACAGTCCCAACACCACGGTGACGGTGTAGGCGGCGCCGCACGGCGACAGAGGGTTCAGGCGCACTTCCCGGCCCGGTCGCGTGATGTCGCCGAGAGCCAGAATCCAACCGAGCGTCAACAGGCCTACGGCGTGCAGCCCGACGGTCGCCAACACCATGACGGTGCCCGCCAGCAGTTCAGGGATCATGTCCATGTTCTCCGGCCGCGCTCACGAAAAAATGCTGACGGTTGAAGCCGTCGGCGTCAACCGACTTCGGGGTCGCTCTGGAGAACGTGGATCGGCCATGGTAAGATAAGTCTGTGTCCAGCTTCTGGACGAATTCGGTTTGTGCTCGCGTCGGTTCGCTTTTTTCGTCTCGATCAGCAGAGAACCCTCATGAAATCCCAAACGCCCGTCGCCGTGTTCGCCGCCGCCGCCCTGTCGGCCGCCTCCTTTCCCGCTTGGGCGCAGACGCCGCCCGATTTGCGCGACCTGGTAGGCGCGCGCGCCGGCTCTGCAGAGGGCGCGATTGAAGGCAGAGGCTATCAATTCGTCCGCACGCAGGAAGGCTCGGGCTCCAAGTGGAGCTATTGGCGGCGCGGCGGCGAATGCGTGCAGATCACCACCACGAACGGTCGTTATGCGGCGATCGACCGGATGGACTCCAGTCTGTGCGATGGCGGCGGCTCGCGCGACGGTGGCGGCAACGCTGCAGCGGCGGTCATCGCAGGGGCGGCGGTGATCGGTCTGGCGGCGGCGTTGGCTCACCACAACAACAGGCACGGCGACAGCGACGCCCAACACGACCGCGACTATTCTCGCGGCTATCAGGACGCGCTTTACGGCGCCGCCTATGACCGGAACGACAGTCAAGCCTATCATGACGGCTATCTGGCCGGTGAAGCTGAGCGCAGCAACCGACGCGCCGCGAACAGCCGCCATGTGCGTCGTGCCCCTTGGGCGGCCCAGCAGGCCTGTTCGGAGCGCGCGGACGATTTTCAGAACCAGCCTCGAGGAAGCTCCGCGCCGATCAGCGTTCGCGAGATGGGCGACGAATGGCAGATGGTGATGGGCACGGGGCCGTATCGATCCGTCTGCACCGTCAGCAGCGAGGGGCGGGTCCGCAGCATCGATCCCTATTAAGCGTCAAACGTCTGGGCGCAGCGGTCCTTCCGACGAGGCCCAGGTGGCGGGGTCGGAGAGGTTCTGCGACTTGAGCCCATGGCCCGGCGCGCGGGGTCGAACCCGATGTGCGCCAGCCAGATCAGGCAAGATCAGGCCAGCCGCTGCCGGATGGACGCGACGACGGTCACGCCGTCAGCCGCCGTAGCAGGTCCGCCGTGGAGGGGTCGAGATCCGCCGAGGGGGTTCCCGTGGCGGCGTCCTTCAGCAGGGCCTTGGCCAGAACCTTGCCCAGTTCCACGCCCCATTGGTCGAAGCTGTTGATGTCCCACAGGACGCCTTCGACAAAGGTCTTGTGCTCATAGAGGGCGATCAGGGCGCCGAGGCTTTGGGGCGTCAGCCGCTCCATCAAAATGGCGGTCGACGGTCGATTGCCGGGAAAGGTCTTGTGCGGCGCCAAGCGGTCGGCTTCGTCCTCGGATGCGCCGGAAGCGATCAGTTCGGCGCGGGCCTGGGCTTCGGTCTTGCCCTGCATCAGGGCCTGGGCCTGAGCCAGAGCGTTGGCCCATAGATCGGTCGAGGGCGTCTCCTCGCAGGTGCGGGCCACGATGATGAAGTCGACCGGAACGACCTGCGGCCCTTGATGCAATTGCTGGAAGAAGGCGTGCTGAGCGTTGGCCCCCGGCTCGCCGAAGATGACGGGGCAGGTTTGGCGGCCGACCGGCGCGCCGTCGCGGCGCACCTGCTTGCCGTTCGATTCCATCTCGAGTTGCTGCAGGAAAGCGGGCAGGCGGCGCAGGGCGTGGGCGTAGGGGGAGATGGTGCGCGCCGGGCGATGCAAGCCGTTGACGTTGTAGATCTCGGCCAGAGCCAAAAGCACCGGCGCATTCCTCTCCAGCGGGGCCTCGAGGAAGTGGCGGTCCAGGGCGGCGGCGCCGTCGAGGAAGCCGTGGAACGCGTCCCAGCCCAGGCCGATGACGCAGGACAGGCTTACCGCCGACCACAGGGAATAGCGCCCGCCGACCCAGTCCCGGAACGCAAAGGTGCGGCCGCAGCCGAACGCCGCCGCCTTGTCCGGCGCGGCGGTGACGCCGATAAAGTGTTTCGCCATCCCCTCGGCCGGCAGGGCGGCCGCCAGCCAGGCCTTGGCGGCCTGGGCGTTCAGCAGGGTTTCCTGAGTGGTGAAGCTCTTGGAGACGACGATCACCAGGGTGGTTTCAGGATCCAGCCCGATCAGGGCCTCGGCCATGTCGCGCGGGTCGATGTTGGCGACGAAGCGCAGGTCGATGGCCGGATCGAGCGGCCGCAGGGCGTCCCAGATTAGGCGCGGTCCCAGATCGGAACCGCCGATGCCGATATGGAGCACCGTCTTGAAGGGACGCCCGCTCGCGCCTGTTTCATTCCCGGACCGCAACGCTTCGGCGTAGGCCTTCATTTCGGCGCGCACGGCCTCGACCTCGGCCGAGACCGGCTCGCCCAGGGCGCGGAAGTCGGCGCCGTCCGGCGCGCGCAGGGCCGGGTGCAACACGGCGCGGCCTTCGGTCAGATTGACCGCCTCGCCGTTGAACAGGGCGGCGCGGCGGCCTTCGACGTCGCAGGCGCGGGCCAGGTCCAGCGCGGCTTTCAGGCCCGCATGGGTCCAGCTCTGTTTAGACAGATCGATGTGCAGGCCGGCCGCATCGACGGTCATTCGCGCCAGCCGGTCGGGATCGGCGGCGAACTGATCCTGAATTCGGGCGGCCGCATCCCTTCGGGCGGCGGCCTCGAGTTCGGCCCAGGCGGCGTGCGGCATCGTCGTCTCCCCATGGCGGTCCGGCCTTTGGCCCGGCGCTTGCAAGCACTGGTTTACGGCTCAGGCCGTGAAGAGTTCAATCCAAGACGGGTTCAACAAGGATTTCCTGGCGGATATCCGTCGTTCCGGTCTCTCGTGAAAGGCACGCCATGTCCTGCGGAATAGCTCTCGCCGTCGCCTTGATGCTGGCCGATCCCGCCGTCGCCGAAGCCGCCTCGCTGCCGCCGGTCGCGCCCGCCGCTCCGGTCTCTGTGGCCCAGGAGCCCCTGTTCGCCGATCTGGCGGCCCGCTCGGGCGCCCTGAAGACGATCGTCGACGGCTGGATGGCTTCGGGCGAGGCGGACAGGGCCGGCTTCTTCACCGGCGCGGCCTATGCGACGTTCAAAGGGCAGGCGACGGATCTGGCCCAGCGCGACATGCAGGGTCATCTGATCCTCAAGGAGCGCGGCACGGACAATGATCTGAAGTGTATCCTGCGCGGCATCTCGGAAGACATTCCGGTCAAGGTCGCGGCGCTGGAAAGCGCCTCCGACGCCGCCGCGCGCAAGCTGGCCCTCGACGAGCTGTCCTATCTTCTGAACGACAACGTCGAGGTCATCACCTCGCCGCCTCAGCCCGAGGCCTGACGTTCAGGTCGTCAGCGGGCGGCGGCGTTCTGAACGGCGTCGATCACCAGCCCCTCGGTCAGAAGCTGGGGCAGGACGCGCGGTTCTGAGCCGTCCGGCGCATAGACCAGATACAGGGGCACGCCCGAGCGGCCGTGGCGCTGCAGTTCGGCGGTGATGGCGTCGTCGCGCCGCGTCCAGTCGCCGACCAGATAGACGGCGTTCGCCTGTTCCAACGCCTGCGCCGTGCGGGCGGAGGATAGGGCCGTGCTCTCATTGACCTTGCAGGTCACGCACCAGTCCGCGGTGAAGTTGACCAGGACCGGGCGCCCTTCGGCCAGAGCGGCCTTCACCGCCTGTTCGGACCAGGGCTGGGACGGCAGATGCGTCGAGGCGCTCGCGCCGTCCGAGGCGGAGGGTGCGGCGCGCCCCGCCAGGACGCCGAAGCCCAGGGCCGCGATCAGGGCCAGCAGGGCGGCGGCGCCCGCGACCCGGCCCTTTCTGGGCGCGGCGGCCTGAGACCGGCCGTAGAGCCACAGCGCCAAAGCCAACATCAGACCGGCCCCGAACAACAAGGCCAGGGCGTCAGAGGTCTGGCGGCCATAAACCCAGGCCAGCCAAAGGGCGGCGCCGTACATGGGGAAGGCCAGCAGATTGCGTAAGCTCTCCATCCACGGGCCGGGCTTGGGCAGACGGGCCAGCAGGCGCGGATTGAGGCTGATCAGCACATAGGGTAGGGCCAGGCCCAGCCCCAGCATCAGGAAGACCGCCAGGGCCATCGGCCAGGGCATGAACAGGGCCGCGCCGAGCGCAAAGGCCATGAAGGGGGCGGTGCAGGGCGCGGCGACGATCACCGCCAGCACCCCGGTGAAGAAGGCGCCCGCCGCGCCGGGCAGGCGCGACAGCGGACCGTGTCCGGCGCCTTGCAGGCCTGCGCCGACATGGAAGACGCCCGACAGGTTCAGCGCCACCGCCAGCATCAGCAGGGCCAGGGCGGCGACCACGCCCGGCGACTGCAGCTGGAAGCCCCAGCCTAGAACCTGACCGCCTGCGCGCAGGGCCAGAAGCGCGCCCGCCAGCAGCAGGAAGGTCGCCAGCACCCCGGCCAGGAAAGCCAGGCCGTCGCGGCGCGCTTCGGCCGGCTCATGGGCGGCGCGGCTGAGCGAGGCCGCCTTCATCGCCAGGATTGGGAAGACGCAGGGCATCAGATTCAGGATCAGGCCGCCCAGCAGAGCGAACAGCGCCGCCTTGGCGAAGTCGGACAGGTCGATGGCCGAGGCGCCCGCCTGCGCGCCCTCGCCGTCGCCGTCGCCGATAGCGCCCTCGCCTGCGACGCCTGTCAGGGCCGCGCCCGGTTCGGCCGTGATCTCCCAGGCGCCCAGATCGGTGGACAGGACGCCGCCGATCGGTCCCTTCACGCCGTTGGCCGCCAGGCCGCGCCCGGCGGCGACGGTCAGGGTCAGCCCCTGCGGTCCGCGTTCGCCCGACTGGGCGGCGGCGTGGTCGATCACCCCGCCCTCGAACGGATAGAAATAGGCCCACTTCGGCGCCGCGCCCGCCAGCGGGCCGCCGCCAGCCGTCAGGGTCAGCTTTCCGTCGACCAGGGCGGCGCGGGCGTCGATGCCGGCGGGACGGGGGGCGCCGGCGACCACGTCCTGAACCGCCTGGCCGAAGCGGGCGTCCAGCGGCGCTGCGCCCTCGCGCACCGGCAGATCCAGCGCGAGGTCGAGGTCTTCGGGCACGCACATCTCGTCGCTGCAGACGTAGAAATGGGCGGTGACGCGCAGCGGTAAGCTGCGCCCCGGCGGCGTGTCGGCCGGAATCTCGATCGGCACGGGCAGGAAGACCGTGTCCGAATAGCCGTAGTTCATCAGGCTCTGCAGGCGCTGGCGCTCGGGCAGGGGCCACAGGATGTCGCCGGGCGTCAGGCCGCTCGGCAAGGCCCAGGTCAGGGTCGTCGGGCCGCCGGAGTCGCCCTGGTTGCGCCAATAGGTGTGCCAGCCGGGCTTGATCTTCTGGCGGACGGCGACGACGGCGGTCGAGCCGGGCGTGGCCCAGGCGCCCATGGCGACCAGTTCGGCCTCGATGCGGTCGGTGCGTTGGGAGCCGGGCGCGACGGCGGCCTTGGGGGCGGGGGCGGCCCCGGCGGCCAGGGCGTCGCGCAGGGCCGCCTCGGACGCGGGCGCGGATGGGGACGCCGCCGCCGAAAGGGCGAAGGCGAACCAGGTCAGCAGAAGAAACAGGATGCGCAAGGACGACGCCGGGAACAGGACCAGGGAAAGGCGCGACCTTAGACCCTCAAGCCTCGCCTATCCACGGCCCGCGACGGCGGGCCGCAGTCGGCCGTCTGGGGCGTCAGCGCGGGGCGACGACCTCGATCAGCACCTCGGTGCGGCGCCGCAGGGGATCGTTGACGCCGCCGACCACGGCGCCCTGGGCGCCGGAAGCCTCGATGTCGAAGGCCGGGGCGGGCAGGCCGGCGCCGGCCAGGGCCTCGGCCACGGCGCGGGCGCGCTGTTCGGAAATGGACTGATTGGCGGCGGCCGTGCCGCTGCGGGCGTCGGCCAAGCCTATCACCTTGACGTGCTTGATCCGGCAGCCCTGAAGCTGGGTCGCGGTCATGCCGATGGCCTGGCGGGCGGCGTCGGTCAGGGTGGCGCGGTCGGGGACGAAATAGACCTCGAACCGCTTGTCGGCGCAGGCGGACGGGTCGCTGACCAGATCGCTGCGCTCCTTATATCCGCTGGTGGCGGCGCACCCGGCCGCGGACAGGCCGGCGGTCAGCAGAACGACTGCGGAAACAAGCTTCATGTCAGGCCCCTCGCGCGCGCCGTGCGGCGTGCGCGCCCTCCAGCAAAAAGGGCGACCCGCGCCATGCGGATCGCCCTTTCAGATTGTCCCGAAAACGCTTCTGGCGCCAGAGGCTAGGAAGCCTGGATCAATAACGGCGTTGGCCATTCTCCCAGTAGCACTCGGTCTGGCGGTTGTCGTAGCAGTAGTAGTAGCGGCCCTGATTGTCGCGGTAACGCTGCTGGTTGTTGCGGTCCTGGTTCGAGCCGCGGATGGCTCCGGCCGCGCCGCCGGCCAGCGCGCCGATGGCCGCGCCCGTGGCTGCGTTGCCGCCGCCGACATTGTTGCCGATGATGGCGCCGGCCACGGCGCCCAGACCAGCGCCGACAGCGCCTTGACGGACGGTTTCATTCGAGCCGTAGCCGCCGCCGTAGTACGGGTCGCTGGCGCAGGCGGTCACCAGGAGACCGGCGCCGGCGATGGCGAGAATCGCCTTGTTCATGGTTCTGTCCTTCATCCCTTAGGGGGCACCCCTGAAGCTTCGATAACGCAGTCCGAAGACGGCGGTTCCGAGGCAAAACGATACAAGCTTCACTTTAATTTCCCACCCGCTGTCGCAGGTGCGGAACTGGCCGCGCGCGCAGGCGTTGGCCGCCCATGATCGACGCCCCGAATTTTCTGAGCGCCCTGGCCGCCGCCCCTTCGGGGCACGACGCGGTCGAAGAGCCGCGTCCCCTGACAGGCGAGGTCCGGCTGGAGCGGATCATCATCCTGGTCAATCCCCTATCGGGCGGCGTCGGACCGCAAGCGGCCGATGAGGCCGCCGCCCTGTTGGCGGTCTATCCCCTGCAGGCTGAGGTGGTGGTGCTGGAAGGCGCGCGCATCCCAGACCAGATCGGCGAGGCGCTGGCGGCGCGGCCGGACGCCCTGTTCATCCTGGCGGGCGACGGAACGGCGCGTTCGGTGGCCGCCCGCGCCGGGCCGGACGGCCCTCTGATCGCTCCCTTGCCCGGCGGCACCATGAATATGCTGCCCAAGGCCCTGTACGGCACGGGCGACTGGAAGGCGGCCCTCCGGCTGGCGCTGGAAGAGGGCGCGCCGCAGTACGTCTCCGGCGGGGAGGTCGAGGGCGAGGCCTTCTACTGCGCCGCCATCCTGGGCTCGCCCGCGTTATGGGCCCCGGCGCGCGAAGCCATCCGCGAGGGCAAGCTGAAGATGGCTTGGACCTATGGCCGCCGGGCGCTGAAGAAGGCCTTCTCGGGCCGGGTGCGCTATGCGCTGGACGGCGGCGTGCGCGAGAAGGCCGAGGCCCTGGTGCTGATCAGCCCGTTGATCTCCAAGGCGATGGACAAGTGCGACGGGCTGGAGGCGGCGGCCATGAACACCGCCGACGCGGCCCAGGCCTTCCGTCTGGCCGCCCACGCCTTGTTCGACGACTGGCGCCAGGATCCGACCGTCACGACCCGCGGCGCGCGCAAGATCGAAGTGGAGGCCCGCTCCCGCATTCCGGCGGTGATCGACGGCGAACCCATGTTACTGGGCCGCGCGACGGCGGTGAAATTCGTCCCCCGCGCCTTTACGGCTCTGGCGCCCAAGCCTCCGACGGGCGGGGACAGCGTCTAGTGGGTCTGGTCCTCCAGTTTTCAGACGTTCATTTCGGGTGCGAGCACGAACACGCGGTGGCGGCGGCGTCCGACTACGCCCGCGCGGCCGGCGCCGATCTGATCCTGATCACCGGCGACATCACCCAGAGAGGCTATCCGCGCGAGTTCGCGGCGGCGGGCGAATGGATCCGCGCCCTGCCCGAGCCGGTCTTCGTCACCGTGGGCAATCACGACGTGCCCTATTGGGACGTGATGGCGCGGCTGTTCTGGCCGTGGCGTGCGTTCGAGCGCGCGACCGGCCATCCGGCGCATGACCATGAGTTCCGCTCGGATCGGTTGATGGTGCGCGGCGTGACGACGGCGCGCGGCTGGCAGGCCCGGCCCAACTGGTCCAAGGGGGTCATCGATCTGGACCAGACGCGTCGGGCGGCCGAGGCCCTGCGTCAGGCGCCGGTCGGGGCCTTGCGTGTTCTGGCCTGTCACCATCCTCTGGTCGAGATGATCGGCGCGCCGATGACCGGCGAGGTCAAGCGCGGGGAGCGGGCGGCCCGCATTTTCGCCGAGGCGGGCGTCGATCTGATCGTCACCGGCCATGTCCATGTGCCCTTCGCCCTGCCGATCGGAGTGGGGGATCAATGCTCCTATGCGGTCGGATGCGGGACGCTGTCGCATCGCGAGCGGGGGGCGCCGCCCAGCTTCAACCGGATCGAATGGGACGCCGAGACGGTGACGGTCTCGGCCGTGGCCTGGGACGGGCGTCGCTTCGCCGATCACCAGACCTGGCGTCTGCCGCGCCGCCGCGCCTGACGGCTTTGGATTTCAACCATGAAAAAAGGGCCGCGACGGCATGGTCGCGGCCCTGATTTCAATGTCTGGCCGTTCGGCTAGATGCGCGGCCCGCCGCGTCCCCTCAGGCCGCCCACCAGCAGGGAGACGACGAACAAGATGACGGCGATGATGGCGATGAATTTGGCGATCTCGAACGACATGCCCGAGATGCCGCCGAAGCCGAGCACAGCTGCGACCAAGGCGATGATGAAGAAAATAATAGCCCAACGAAGCATAGGCGAACCCTCCGAAAGATGTTGACGGGAGCGGGCTTTCGACCTCTCCCGTCGATAGCGTCGCTTGCTGGAAACAACGCCTCGGAGACTTGGCCGTTCCTTTAGCGTCGGTTTCGGACTCTGCTTTTCTCGGTAAAGGCGGCCGCCACCATGGTGGCCAACGCGGGGTTGCGCAGAAAGATGAAGCCGCCGGCCAGAGCCGCCGCGGCGCCCAGGATCGGGCGCTGCTGGAACAGCCGCAGGGCCCGCATGCCCAGGCCCTCAGGCTCGTCGTATTCCTCGTCCTCGTCATCACCATGCGCCCGCCGCACGAACACCAGGGCGACGACGGCTGCGATCAGGGCGAACAGCAGGGCGGTCAGGGCGGCGCCGATGAGCGGCGGCACGACCAGCAGCAGCAGGTAATAGACCGTGGCCCCCAGGGCGACCATGGCCACGAAGGCCGCGCCGGCGGCGACGAAGGTCGCCACCGCGCGGTTGATGAGCCCCCGCCCGATCATCAGCGCCGACGCCCGGCCAGCAGCAGACCCAGGACGACGCCGACGCCGAGCGCGATGGCGGTCGACTGGATCGGACGCTCCTGCACGCGTTCGACGACGTAGCGCTGGGCCTCGTCGAACTTCTCGGCGGCCTCGTCGTAATATTCGCGGCCGCGCACCTTGGCGTCGTCGTAGTAGCCGCGCGCCTTCTCGCGCAGCTCCTCGCCCTGCTCGCGCAGGCGCGCCTCGGCCTCGGAGGCCTTTTCCTTCAGACGCTGGGTTTCCTCGCGGGCGCCGGCCTTGAGGTCCTCCTTCAGGGTCTTGAGGTCGTTCTTGATGTCTTCACGAGCCTTGGACGTGGCCATGATGCGCGCTCCGCTCCTTGTGTAAGCTTGACGATTAAATAGAGAAGCCCTGCCCGGAACGCCACACCGACGATCAAGGTTCCTGCAATGCAGCATGGGCGAAGGTCGCAGGACGCCCATCTGGCGCGACGCGCGCGGCGCTTCTAGAACAGGCGTCATGACCCAATGGCTGTTCCCGCCCGCCCCGACGCCGTCCCTCCCGATCGAAGGCGACGCGCGCCACCTGCCCGTGCGGCGCATCCTGTGCGTGGGCCAGAACTACGCCGCCCACGCTCGCGAAATGGGGGCCGACCCGGCCAAGCCTGCGCCCTTCTTCTTCGCCAAGCCGGGCGACGCCTTGGTCGTGGACGGGGCCGATCCGGCCTATCCGGCGGCGACGCAGAATCTGCATTATGAGGTCGAGCTGGTCGTGGCCCTGGGCGAAGACGCCCGGCCGGTCGGCTGGGCCGTCGGCGTCGATCTGACGCGACGCGATCTTCAGGCTGAGGCCAAGGCAAAGGGGCGGCCGTGGGAGGCGGGCAAGGCCTTCGACCAGTCGGCCCCCTGCGGCGCGCTCAGCCGGACGCCGCCCGCGCCCGACGCGCTCATTGAGCTGAGGGTCAACGGCGCCGTCCGTCAGTCCAGCCGCCTGTCCGATATGATCTGGGACGTGGACGGCGTCCTGTTCAAGGCGGCCGAGCTGTGGGCTCTGCAACCCGGCGACCTGATCTTCACCGGCACGCCTGAAGGCGTCGGTCCCCTGAGCCCCGGCGATCGGGTCGAGGCCGTCATCGCGGGCCTGCCCCCGCTCAACTTCACGGTGCGATCATGATCCTGCACGGCTACTGGCGCTCGGGCACCAGCTATCGCACCCGCATCGCCCTCAATCTCAAAGGGGTCGAGTATCGGCAGGCGGCGCTGGACCTGCGCACGGGCACGCAGAAGTCCGAAGCCTATCTCAGGCTCAATCCGCAGGGGCTGGTCCCGGCG
This sequence comes from Brevundimonas sp. UBA7507, assembly GCF_002478355.1. Classification (NCBI taxonomy): domain Bacteria; kingdom Pseudomonadati; phylum Pseudomonadota; class Alphaproteobacteria; order Caulobacterales; family Caulobacteraceae; genus Brevundimonas; species Brevundimonas sp. UBA7507. The sequence goes on from NZ_DLNP01000017.1 coordinate 222,407, forward strand.
TTGGAGACCGACGACGGCCTGGTGCTGACTCAGAGCCCAGCCATTCTGGAATGGCTGGAGGAGACCCGTCCCGAGCCGCCCCTGCTGCCGCGCGACGCGGTGGGCCGCGCCCAGGTGCGGGCCATGGCGGCGGTGATCGGCTGCGACATTCACCCGCTCAACAATCTGCGGGTGCTGAAGGCGGTGCGTGGTCTGGGCGCCGATCAGGCCGGGGTCGACGCCTGGGCCGGTCAATGGATCATCGACGGCTTCACCGCGCTGGAGGCCTTGGTCGTTCGCTATGGCGAGGGTTGGTGTTTCGGCGGGACGCCGACGCTGGCCGACTGCTACCTGATGCCGCAGCTCTATTCGGCGCGGCGGTTCAACGTCGACCTGGCGGCCTTCCCCCGCCTGCTGGAGATCGAGGCGCGGGCTGAAGTCCATCCCGCCTTCATCGCCGCCCTGCCGGAAAACCAGCCGGACGCGGATTAAGCGTCTTCATTCACCAACGACCTTGATTTCGGTCAATCTCCCTTAAGCTTTGGCGGCGAAAGTGGCGGTGTGAGATTCGCCGTTCCGCCCTCTCCGGCCGACAAACTCGCCATCGCCCTGGTGGTCGAGCCTGATCGGTCCCGCCCGCTGCCGCCCGGCCAGCGGGAGGAGGCGACGCGCCACCTGCTTCAGACTGCGGGCGACGCCGGACTCGGCCTGGTCGCTACCCGGCCCGAAGGCGACGTCGAACGGATGCTGGGCCAAGCCTGGCCCTTCCCTTCGCCTTTCCGCGTCACCGTGCGCACCGTGCCGCTGGCCGACGGCCTGGACCGGGTCGAGGCCCGCGCCCGCCGCTCGCTGGAGCGCATGGGCCTGCCGCGCGGCGACGCCGTCCTGGTGCAGAACGCCGCCGATCTGGCAGGCGCCGAGGGGCGCGCCCTGTGGGACCGGCTGCAGGCGCTGAAGGCGCGCGGCGTCTTCCGCAAGGTCGGCTTCATCGCCACGGTCGAGGACGGTCCCGGCCTGCTGGCCCGCCGCTTCCAGCCGGACGTGGTGCAACTGACCTGCAACATCCTGGACCAGCGCGCGGCGCGCACCGGAGTCATCGCCGACATGGCGAGCCAGGGGATCGAGGTGCATCTGGCCTCGGTCTTCGCCCAAGGCCTGCTGTTCGCCAACCGCGACAGCTTGCCGCCCGAACTGGCCGCCCACGGCATGGCTCTGTCGCGCACGCGCCGCCGTCTGGCCGAGGCGCGGGTCGATCCGATGCAGGCGGCCCTGGCCTACGCCCTGACCCTGCCGGGGGTGGCCTCGGTCATCGCCAGCGTGGCCTCCTCGGCCGAGCTGCGCGCCATCATCGCCGCCTCCCACGCCCCGCGCCCCGACATCGACTGGGACGCCCTGGCGCTGGACGAGACGCCCGCCGCCCTGGCCTCGCGACCGCGTCTGCGCCTCGTCAGCGCGGCCTGATCCACAGAGCTGTCCACAGGTCGCCTTTCGCCTGTGCATGAGAGGCGCCGCCCGCGCTTGAGGCCGCCGCCCCGATCCGCCACCCTGCGGCCAGAATGAACGCGCCCCTTTCTCACCCGCCCAAAACCGACCTCAAGCCGGACGCCGGAACCACGCCGGTCATGGCCCAGTATCTGTCGGTCAAGGCCGGTCAGCCCGACGCCATGCTGTTCTTCCGCATGGGCGACTTCTACGAGCTGTTCTTCGAGGACGCGCAGAAGGCGGCCGCCGCACTGGGCATCGCCCTGACCAAACGCGGCAAGCATCAGGGCGAGGACATCCCCATGGCCGGGGTGCCGGTCCACGCCATGGACGGCTATCTGGCGCGGCTGATCCGTCAGGGCTTCAAGGTCGCCGTCTGCGAACAGCTGGAAGACCCGGCCGAGGCCAAGAAGCGCGGCTCCAAGGCCGTGGTCCACCGCGACATCGTGCGGGTGGTGACGCCCGGCACCCTGACCGAGGACACGCTGCTGGACGCGCGCGGGGCCAACCGTCTGGCGGCCGTGGCGATCCGTAAAGGAAGGGCCGCCGTGGCGGTGGTCGAACTGTCGGCGGGCGTGGTGGATTCGGTCGCCTGCGACCTCAACGATCTGGGCGCGGCGCTGGCGGCGTTCCGCCCGTCGGAGGTGCTGGTCCCCGACCGCCTGTTCTCGGACGAGACGATGAAGGGCGCGCTGGACGGTTCTGGCGGCGTGGTTCAGGCCATGCCTCAGGCCCTGGCCGAGCCGGTCGGGGCCAAGGATCGGGTGCAGCGGCTTTACGGCGTCTCGGCGCTGGACGGCTTCGGCGCCTTTGAAGAGGCCGAGATTTCGGCGCTCGGCCTGATCGCCGCCTATCTGGAGACAACGCAGGCGGGCAAGATCCCCGCCCTGACCCCGCCGCGCCGTTCGGGCGAGAGCGGCTTTCTGGCCATCGACCCGGCGACGCGACTGAGCCTCGAGATCGACCGCACCCAGAGAGGCGAGCGCGACGGCAGCCTGCTGCACGCCATCGACCGCACCGTGACCTCGGGCGGGGCGCGGGCCCTGGCCGAGCGCATCTCGCGACCCTTACGCGATCCGGCGGCGATCAACGCCGGGCTGGACGCCGTCGAATGGCTGCTGGAGCGGCGGGATCTGCGCCGGAACTTGCGCGAATCCTTGCGCGCCTCGGCCGATGTGGCGCGGGCGACCTCGCGTCTGGCGCTGGGACGCGGCGGGCCGCGCGACCTGGCGGCCATCCGTTCGGGTTTGAAGACGGCCCAGGGCCTCAGCGCCCTGTTCGCCGCCTCGGCCAACGACCCGCTGACCGGGCCGCCTGCGCGGGTGACGGCCTGCCTCGACCGTCTGGCGCTTGAGGGCGACCTGTCGCACCTGCTGGCCGAACTGACCGACGGCCTGATGGACGAGCCGCCGCATCTGGTGCGCGACGGCGGCTATGTGAACCCCGGCCACCGGCCCGAACTGGACGCCGCCCGCACCCTGCGCGACGACAGCCGCAAGGTCATCGCTGAACTGGAGGCCCGCGCGGTCGCCGACTCGGGCGTCGCCTTCAAGGTGCGCCACAACGCCGTCCTCGGCTACTTCCTCGAGACCAGCGCCAAGGCCGCCGAACCCCTGCTGCGCGCCGGACCCGACAGCCCCTTCATCCACCGCCAGACCCTGGCCAATCAGGTGCGCTTCACCACGGTCGAGCTGTCGGAGCTGGACGCCAAGATCAGCCAGGCCGGGCACCGCGCCTTGGCCATCGAGGCCGAGACCTTCGAGGGCTGGCGCCGCGAGGCAGCGGGTCTGGCCGGGCCGCTTCAGGGCGTGGCCGAGGCCCTGGCGGAACTGGACGCCCACGCCGCCCTGGCCGAATGGGCCGAAGAGGTCGGAGCCGTGCGCCCCAGCGTGGACGACAGCCTCTGTTTCGCCGTCGAGGCGGGCCGCCATCCGGTGGTCGAGGCGGCGGTGAAGGCGCAAGGGTTGCCCTATACGCCCAACAACTGCCAGCTGGCGGGCGACGGCGCAGGGGCCTCGCGCCTGTCCATCGTCACCGGCCCGAACATGGCCGGTAAGTCGACCTTCCTGCGCCAGAACGCGCTTCTGGTGGTGCTGGCGCAGGCCGGGGCCTTCGTCCCGGCGCGGTCGATGAAGCTGGGCGTGGTTGATCGTCTGTTCAGCCGTGTCGGCGCGGGCGACGATCTGGCGCGCGGCCGCTCCACCTTCATGATGGAGATGGTCGAGACGGCCGCCATCCTGACCCAGGCGACGGGGCGCAGCTTCGTCGTGCTGGACGAGATCGGGCGCGGCACCGCCACCTATGACGGCCTGGCCATCGCCTGGGCCACGGCCGAGGCCCTGCACGAGACCAACCGCGCCCGCACCCTGTTCGCTACCCACTATCATGAGCTGGCCCAGCTGGAGGAACGGCTGGACCACGTCTGCAACCTGTCGATGAAGGCAAGGGAGTGGAACGGCGAACTGGTCTTCCTGCATGAGGCGGCGCCCGGCGCGGCGGACCGCTCCTACGGCGTGCAGGTGGCGCGTCTGGCCGGGGTGCCGACCGCGGTGGTCGGCCGCGCCCGCGAGGTGCTGGAGCGGCTGGAAAATGAGAAGGCGGCGACCGCCCGCCTGGACGACCTGCCGCTGTTCGCCGCCGCCGAGCCGCCTCCGCCGCCGGTGAAGTCCATGCTGGATGAAGCCGTCGCCGCTATCGACCCCGACGAACTGACCCCGCGCGAGGCGCTGGAGGCGCTTTATCGGTTGAAGGGCTTGGCGAAGACCTAAGCCCCCGCTCATCCCGGCGGACACCGGGATGAGCGGGAGTGAGGGAGCGTGCTATGCTCCTTCCGTGACCGCACCGCCCCCGCTCCCGTCCGCCGTTCTAGACGCCGCCTCGGCGCTGGACCCCCGCGCCGCCGTCACTGCGCTCCTGCGTGAAAGCTTCGACGCTGACCGCGCCCGCGCCGCCCGCCGGGCAGAGAACTCGACCGACGGCGCCGAAGCCGCCCGCCTCTACGCCGAGGCCGCCGACGCCCTGATGACCACCCTGTGGCGCTTCACGACAGAACAGGTCCATCCGGCTCCGGACGAGCGGCTGACCCTGCTGGCGGTCGGCGGCTACGGGCGCGGGGTGCTGGCGCCGTTTTCGGACCTCGACCTGCTGTTCCTGCGGCCGGGGCAGGCGATCAGCCCGCGCGCCCAGGCGGTGGTCGAGTTCGTCCACTACGTCCTGTGGGATCTGGGGCTGAAGGTCGGTTCGGCCTTCCGCTCCATCGGCGAAACGCTGACGCTGGCGCGCGACGACATGACGGTGCGAACGACGCTTCTGGAAGCGCGGGTGCTGGCCGGGGATGCGGCCCTGGGCGAAAGCCTGCTGAAGCGGTTCCGCACCGCCGTGGCCCGCGCCGATCCGCGCCCCTTCATCGCCGCCAAGATGGCCGAGCGCGACGTGCGGCTGCAGAAGACCGGCGCCGTCCGCTATCGCGTCGAGCCGAACGTCAAGGACGGCAAGGGCGGGCTTCGCGACCTGAACACCCTGTTCTGGATCGCCCGTTCGCTGGCCCCAAACAGCGAGCGGGGACAGGCGGCGCTGGAAGGCCTGCTGACCGCGCGCGAGCTGCGCAGCTTCCGCGAGGCGATCGGCTTCCTGTGGCGCGTGCGCATCCTGCTGCATCTGGTCGCCGGACGGGCCGAGGAGAAGCTGACCTTCGATTTCCAGCCCGAGATCGCCCGGCGTATGGGCTGGCGGGGGCGCGGCGACGAACTGGCGGTCGAGCGCTTCATGCGCCGCTATTTCCAGGTCGCGCGCGAGGTCGGCGCCCTAACCCGCGCCGTCTCGGCCCAGTTGGAGGCGCGTCAGCAAAAGAAGGCGGAAGGGCTGGCGCGCGGCCTGTCGCGGCTGATCCGGCGCCGGCGGATCAAGCTGGCTTTCGATGGTCTGGCGGTGGAGGAGGGGCGTCTGACTGTGACGGGTGCGAACGTGTTCGCCCGCGATCCGGTGCGTCTTCTGCTGCTGTTCGTCGAGGCGGATCGGCTGGACCTGGACCTGCACCCCGACGCCTTCGCCGCCGTGATCCGTTCGCTGACGCTGGTGACGCCCGCCCTGCGCCGCGATCCGCGCGCGGCCGAGGCGTTCCTGACGGTGCTGGCGCATGGCCAGCGGCCCTATCGCGTCCTATCGATCATGAATGAGACGGGTTTCCTGGGGCGCTTCCTGCCCGAGTGGGGGCGGATCGTCGGCCAGACCCAGTTCAACATGTACCACGCCTATACGGTGGACGAGCACACCCTGCAGGCGGTCGGGATCATCAACGACATCGCGCGCGGCAAGCTGGAGGGAGACCACCCGGCCTCGACCGCCATTATCCCGCGCATCGCCGATATCGAGGCGCTGATGCTGGCCATGCTGCTGCATGACGTGGGCAAGGGGGGCGACCGGGGCCAGCTGGAGGACGGCGCCATCGCTGCGCGCCGGGCCTGCGAGCGGCTGGGCGTCGATCCGCGGCGGATCGAACTGGTCGTCTGGCTGGTGCGTCAGCATCTGCTGATGAGCGACTATGCCCAGAAGCGCGACGTGTCCGACCCCTCGACCGTGCGCGCCTTCGCCGAGGCGGTCGGCGACCCCGAGCGTCTGCGGATGCTGATGGTGCTGACTGTGGCCGACATTCGCGCCGTGGGGCCGGGCGTGTGGAACGGCTGGAAGGGGCAGTTGATGCGCGCCCTGTTCGAGGCGACCGAGGCCCTGTTCCGGGGCGACGCCGTGACGCGCGAAGACCCTCTGACCGACCACCCGGCGCTGGTCGAACGGGCGCGGCGCGAGGGGGCGGCGGTCGAGGCCCTGCCTGCCGAGGGGCCGCTGGAGTCGACGGCCCGCGTGGCTGTGGCGGCGCGCGATCGGCCTGGCCTGTTCGCCGATCTGGCGGCGACGCTGTCGATGGCGGGCGCAGACGTGGTGGGCGCGCGGCTGGCCACCGCCGACGACGGCATGGCGCTGGACGTGTTCGAGATTCAGGACGGGGCGGGCGAACCCTATGGCGGGCGCGCGCCGCGACGTCTGGCCATTCTGGTCAAGGCGATGGAGCGGGCCGTGCTGAAGGGCGCGCGGACCTCGACCCTGGAAGCGCCGCGCGTCAGCGCCCGCCGCGCCGTGTTCGAGGTGCGCCCAGTGGTGCGGATCGACGCCGATACTGGCACCAGCGCCGTGGTGATCGAGGTCTCGGGCGCCGACCGTCCGGGCCTGCTGGCCGACCTGGCGCGGACCATTTCCGCGCATGGCTATTCGACCCGATCGGCCCACGTCGCCAGCTTCGGCGAGCGGGCGGTGGACGGTTTCTACATCACCGACGCCGACGGCCGGAAGCCCAAGAACAAGTCGAGGCTTGAGGCCTTGAAGGCCGACCTTCTGGAGGTGCTGGACCGCGCGCCGCAAGGCCCGGCGGGACGGCGCATCGTCCCCGTGCGCGCCAGCGTGCGCGACGTCTCCGATCTGGAAGGCGCGCTGGGCCGTTCGCCCGTATCCAGCGGCCCGCAGGCGCGCTAAGGCGTTTCGGGACCGAGCGCAGGAACAGCCGTGAACGACAAGACCGATCCCATCGAACCGGCCGCGCCGATTTCCGCCGCCAACGCCACGGTCGAACCCGTCGTCCAACCGCCTGCGTCTGCTGCAACAGCCAAGACGGGCGGGGTGGCGCGGTCCTCGGCCGTCTTCAGCGCCATGACCCTGCTCAGCCGGCTGGCCGGGTTCGCGCGCGATCTGGTCATCACGGCGGCGCTGGGGGCCTCAGCGGGCCCGGCGGCCGACGCCTATTACACCGCGCTGAACTTCCCCAATCTGTTCCGACGCATCTTCGCCGAGGGCGCCTTCGCCGCCGCCTTCGTGCCCGCCTACGCCAAGACGCTGAAGAGCGAAGGCGAGGCGGCTGCCGACAAGGTGGCGACCGACGCCCTGGCCGCCGTGGCCGCCGTCACCGTGGCCCTGACCCTCGTCGCCCAGCTGGCCATGCCGTGGCTGATGACCGTCATCAACATCGGCTTTCTGGACGATCCGGCGCGGTTCAAGCTGGCGGTGATCCTGACCCAGATCACCATGCCCTACCTCCCCTGCATGGCGATCGCCTCCCTGCTCAGCGGCGTCTTGAACGCGAGGGGGCGCTTCATTGTCTCCGGCGCCTATCCGATCCTGCTGAACCTGATCATGCTGGGCGCCGTCATCCCGGTGAAGGGCGACCAGATCGAGGCCGCCTACGCCGCCTCCTGGGCCGTGCTGGTCGCGGGCGTGGCGCAGGCGGGCCTGTGCTGGTGGGCGGCGCGCAGAGCAGGGGCGAACATCCGCCTCAGCCTGCCGAGGATGACCCCGGCGGTGAAGGCCATCATCATCACCGCCGTTCCCGCCGCCATCGGCAACAGCGCGACCCAGATCAACGTCTTCATCTCCGGCAACCTGTCCAGTTTCGTCGACGGCGGCCGCACCTGGCTGGCGACGGCGGACCGGCTGTATCAGCTGCCGTTGGGGCTGGTCGGAGTGGCCATCGGCATCGCCCTGCTGCCCAAGCTTTCGGCGGCGGTGGCGTCGCAGGATCACGGCCAGCAGCAGGCCTCGATGGACGAGGCGCTGATCCTGTCCATGGCCCTGACCCTGCCGGCGGCGGCGGCCCTGATGGCCATGCCCTATTTCCTGATCGACGCCCTGTTCACGCGCGGCGCCTTCCTTCAGATCGACGCGGTCAACACGGCTCACGCCCTGCTGCATTTCGGCTGGGGCGTGCCCGCCTTCGTCCTGATCCGCATCCTGGCGCCCGCCTTCTTCGCCCGCGGCGATACGCGCAGGCCCATGGTGTTCGCCCTGGTGTCAGTGGCGGTGAACGCGGCGCTGGCGATCGGGCTGTTCTATCTGGGCATGGGGGTGTCGGGGATCGCCGCGGCGGTCAGCGCCTCGGCCTGGACCAACGTCATCCTGCTGGCGGCGACCCTGTGGCGGCGCGGTCATTACCGCCCCAGTCCGCGCGCGGTCTGGCGTCTGGGACGCATCGCCCTGGCCAGCGCGGGTCTGGCGGCGGTGGTCGGCGCCGCTTCCTGGGCGCGGCCGATGCTGCAGGCGCCGGTCGCGGACCTGCTGGCGATGGCGGGTTCGACCCACGGCGCCAAGGAGATCACCCTGCTGCTGGTCGTGGCGGCGGGCGGCCTGGCCTATGTCGTCCTGGCCTTCCTGACGCGCGCCGTGACGGCGGCCGAGGTTAAGGGGCTGGTCCGGCGCTCGGCCCGGTCATAGGTCCAGCAGAACCTCCAGCGCCTTCTTGAACTCCACCAGACCCTGTTTGACGCCGAGCGCCGCCGTCAGGGATTCCAGCGGCCCGTCGATGGCCGCCAGCGTCCCGCGCAGGGCGCGGCGGTACAGGGACCAGCCTCGGCTCATGCCCGGATTCCGGCTGGGTTGGGCGGCGACGACCAGGCGATAGGCCGCCAGGATCGCCAGCATCTTGAAGCGCAGCGCCTCGCCTTGAAGGCGGTGCTCGACCATGGCCGGAGCGGTGAAGTCCGCCGCATCGACCAAGGCGATCAGGGCGTCGACGTCTTCCAGCGCCAAACTGCGGGCGGCCAGGAAGGCGTCGTCCAGAACCGGATCGGCGGGGTCGCCGCCGCTGGTCAGGATCAGCGTCTCCCTGAACTCGGCGATCATGTCGATCAGGTGGCGCAGCAGCGCCAGCATCCGCGTCAGCGCCTGACGAGAGTCGAAACTCTCGGGCGGGGCGACTTCGAACTCGTCCATGTCCTTCCCTCCATGCCGATGGAAGAGGAGGCTAACATCGTTCCGTGATCGCGGCGACGCGCGAACCGCCGCAGGAGTGTTGCCCTTCGCGGCCCGAACCGATAAGCGCGAGGGCATGGCGCTTTCGGGACGAATTTTCGCTCATGGACGATGGCGCGGCTGATCCGCCGCACCGTGCTTCCGCACGTCCCTCTTTCGCACGCGAAAACGTGCGCCGACATTCGCCTTTCGACTTCCGAGATTCATCATCATGACTGACCAGACTCCGGCTCAATACACCGGTCCGCGCCGCATTCTGTCCGGCATCCAGGCCTCCGGCGCCCTGCACCTGGGCAACTACCTGGGCGCGCTGAAGCGCTTCACCGAACTGCAGGAGACGGGCGCGCCCCTGTTCGTCTTCGTCGCGGACATGCACGCCATCACCGTCTGGCAGGAGCCCGAGAAGCTGGCCGCCCAGACGCGCGAGATCGCGGCGGCCTATCTGGCCTCGGGCCTCGACCCGGCCAAGGCGGTCATCTTCCCGCAGTCGGCCGTGCCCGCCCACGCCGAGCTGGCCTGGATCTTCAACTGCGTCGGCCGCCTGGGCTGGCTGGACCGGATGACCCAGTTCAAGGAGAAGTCGGGCAAGCACAAGGAACGCTCCAGCGTCGGCCTCTACACCTATCCGGTGCTGCAGGCGGCGGACATCCTGCTCTACAAGGCGACCGAGGTGCCGGTCGGCGAGGACCAGAAGCAGCATCTGGAGCTGACCCGCGACATCGCCCAGAAGTTCAACAACGACTTCGGCGCGCCGGGCTACTTCCCCCTGCCCGAGCCGCTGATCCAGGGTCCGGCGACGCGGGTCATGTCCCTGCGCGACGGCGCGGCCAAGATGTCCAAGTCCGACCCCTCGGACCTGTCGCGCATCAATCTGACCGACGACGCCGACGCCATCGCCAACAAGATCCGCAAGGCCAAGACCGACATGGAGCCGCTGCCGGAGACGGTCGAGGGGCTGGAAGGCCGCGCCGAGGCCAAGAACCTGGTCGCCATCTACGCCGCCCTCGCCGGAACGACGCGCGAGGCCGTGCTGGCCGAGTTCGCGGGCCAGGGCTTCGGCGCCTTCAAGCCCAAGCTGGCCGAACTGGCCGTGTCCTCGATGGCCAACGTCACCGCCGAGATGCGCCGCCTGATGAACGATCCGGCCGAGATCGACCGCGCCCTGGCGGCGGGCGCCGAAAAGGCGCGCGAAGTCGCCGAGCCGACCATCGCCGAGGTGAAGAGGATCGTCGGCTTCTGGCAAGGCTGAGCCGAATGGCGCACCCGCTCGACCGTCCGGTCTGGAACGCCCTGACGTCCGCGCGTCAGGCGTCCCTGGCCGTGGGCGCAGGCGGGGCGCTGCGGCTGGCGCCGGGTTACGGCGTCTTCGTCGCCAGCGTCGATCAGTCGCCGGATAGTTTGGCGGCGATAGCGGCGCTGGACCTGCCCGAAGGGCTGCTGGCCACGGTAGAGGCGGAGCGCACCCCCGTTCCGCCGGGCCTGACGGTACTGAAGGAAGCGGTGCTGACGCAGATGGTTCTGGTCGATCTGGCTCCGGCCAAGGCGCGCAACATCGCTATAGAGCCCCTGACCGAGGCCGACGCGCCCGCCATGCTGGCCCTGGCGACGCTGACCGAGCCGGGGCCCTTCTTCGACAAGACGCACCGGCTGGGCGACTTCTTCGGGGTCAAGCAGGACGGGCGGCTGCTGGCCATGGCGGGAGAACGGCTGAAGCCGGACGGCTTCACCGAGGTGTCGGGCGTCTGCGCCCATCCCGACGCGCGCGGGCGGGGCTATGCCGGGGCGCTCATGCGGGCGGTGATCGCGCGCATCCTGGCGCGCGGCGAGACGGCCTTCCTGCATTCCTATGCGGACAACGCCGGGGCCATCGCCCTGTATCACTCGCTGGGCTTCACCATCCGGGCGCAGATGCAGATGCGAATGCTGACCCAAGGCGATCTGGTCAAGGGCGATCTGGCGGAACCCGCTGAGGGCGCCTAGCTTAGCTTCGACCCTTTGTTTCGGAGCCTGTCATGAGCCAGCACGTCGCCGTCGTCGAATGGAACCGGGGCGATCAGCCCTTCAGCGACAACAAGTACGGCCGCGGCCATGACTGGCGCTTCGACGGCGGCGCGGTGGTGCGCGGGTCGTCGGCGCCCTCGCCCATGATCCCGCCGCCCCTGTCGGAAGAGGCGGCGGTGGATCCTGAAGAGGCCTTGGTCGCCGCACTGTCCAGCTGCCACATGCTGTTCTTCCTGGCCTACGCCCGCAAGGACGGCTTCGTGGTCGATTCCTATCGCGACGAGGCGGAAGGAACCCTGGGCAAGGACGAGCGCGGCAAGATGTCGATCACCGAGGTCGTTCTGCGTCCCGCCGTGACCTGGTCAGGCGACAAGCAGCCGGATGCGTCGGCCGTCGCCGACCTGCATCACCGCGCCCATGACGTCTGCTACATCGCCAACTCGGTCCGCGCCCAGGTGAAGATCGAGCCGCGCTGAAACCTTAGGCCGTCTCCTCTTCGATCAGGGAGCGGAAGGCGGCGTGGGCGGCGGTCATGCCGTCCGTCGTCGCCAGGGTGATGTTGCCCGCCGGCCGCGCCAGGTCGCCGGCGGCGAAGACGCCCGGCTGGCTGGTCTGCTGCTGGGCGTCGACCTTGACGATGCGGCCCATGGGGGTGTCGGTCATCTCGCAGCCCAGGCGCTCGGCGAAGCCGCCGGACTGCCGTACATGGGCGCCGATGAAGACGGCCTTCAGCGGGATAAAGCGGCCGTCGACCAGCCGCGCCCCGGTCAGGGTCGGCGCCTCGCCTTCCAGGCATTCGACGGGCGTCGGCTCGATAGTCACGCCGCGCCGCGCCAGCACGCGCGCGTCGTCTTCGCTCAGGCGCGCCGGGTCGATGAACAGCACGGCCTGGCCCCATTCGGCGACGACGCTCGCATACTGGACCGCATGGTCGCCGCGCCCCAGAACGCCGATCGGCCCGCCGCCGACCTCATAGCCGTGGCACCAGGGACAGTGCAGGGCGGTGCGGCCCCAGCGCTCCTTCACGCCGGGCAGGTCGGGCAGGACGTCCTCGACCCCGTGGGCCAGGATCAGGCGGCGGCCCATGGTGCGGCTGCCGTCGGCGAAGGCGACCGAGAAGCCGCCGTCGATGCGCGTCGCGTCCACCGCCTCGGCCATGCGGAAGGCGGCGGTGGGATAGGCCGCGACCTGGGCGCGGGCGGCGGCGGCGATCTCAGACCCCGGACGGCCGTCGTTGCTCAGCACCCCGTGCGCGCGAGCGGCGAAGCGGTTCCGGGGGCGGCCGTCGTCGATGACCAGGACGCGGCGGCGCGCCCGCACCAGCTGCAGGGCGGCGGACAGGCCCGCGTAGGAGCCGCCGATGACGACGGCGTCATGAGGCATCGGATTTTCGCGCGTGTGCATGGAGCAGGTCTCTCTTGGGATGGGCGGCCAGCCGGCGCGAGAAGTCCGCCGCCAGATCGGCCAGGGTGATGGAGTCCAGCCGCGCGGCCAGCAGGGCGCGCGCGGCGGCGTAGGTGTCGGACAGGGCGTCGTTGACGGCGGCCTCGATCAGGCAGCCCTCGGCCTCGACCGGCGGCGTCTCGGGCAGCAGGCCGGGCTCGCCCAGGGCGGCGTGAACCTGGCCCAGGGTGACGGCCTCCAGCGGACGCGCCAGCCGCCAGCCGCCGCCGTGGCCCTTCTCGGACACAACCAGCCCCTGTTCGCGCAGGCCCGACATGGTGCGGCGAACCACGACCGGATTGGTCGACAGGCAGGTGGCCAGCATGTCCGAGGTCATCGGTCGGCCGCAGCGCTGTTCGTGCTCGGCCATGTGCAGCAGGGCGTGAAGGATGTTGGAGAGGCGGGAGTCTCGCTTCATGTAACTTCAATTGTTACGTGATAGAGCGTGCGTCAAGACGCGGCCGCGTGATTATTTTCAGGCGTGAGGCGCGCTGTCCTTGAGGAAGGCGGTGAAGCGGCGCAGCGCCTCTTCGGTCAGTTCGGGGTGGTGGCGCATGGGGCCGTTGTTGGTCGGCTCGTCAAAGGCGTGGGTGCCGTCGGCGACCCAGCTTTCGACCTCCGAGCCGCAATCGCGGATCATGGCGTTGACCCGTTCGGCGTTGCGCACGGTGGTCAGGTGGTCGCGTTTGGCCGTCAAAGCCAGGACGCGCGGGCAGTGCCGCCAGGGCTTCATCCGGTTGAAGGCCCAGGGGCCGATATAGGAATAGGCCAGCCAGACGGCCTTGACGCCGGACAGGTCGACGCTGGCCGGGTCGGCGACCCCCATGCGGCCGGGCTCGGGCGTCTCGCTCATCATCTCCATGACGGCCCAGCCGCCGTGGCTCCACCCGCCCAGCGCCAGTTGCGCGGGGTCCACGTCGGACCGGAGAGAAATCCCGTGGATGGCCGCCAGCACGTCGCCCGCGCGCTCATAGCCCCGGAACAGCAGGCCGGTGCAGACGGTGGTCAGGGTGAAGGGCCGCCCCCAGCCGCGCGGTCCGTAGGAATCGACGATGACGGCGCGCCAGCCCGCGGCCTTCGCCGCCTCGGCGTAGCGCGGCAGGTGGGCCCGCAGCCCGCCGCATCCGTGGAACAGCAGAACCGCCGGGCGGCGCTTGTCGTCATCCGGTCCGACGACGTGAACATGGGGCTCTAGTTGGGCCCAGCGGGCGACGACGGTGTCCATCGGCGCAGCTTAATCCGTCCCGTCGCCGAAGAAAGGGGTCTTGCGCTTTCGACATATCGATATATCTGTTTGCAAGTTAGATATATCGAAGTGAGAGATGAAATGAGAGAATCCAAGGGGACTGGAAAGCGCGGCTGCGGCATGAAGCATGGCGTTCTGCGCGGCCACGGCGGTCCGTTTCGGTCGATGCGGCCGGAAGGGCGTCGCCTGGGCGAGGGCCGGATGCGCGGCGAGGGCCACGGTCGACGCGGCGGCGGCCGCATGTTCGAGCACGGCGCCCTGCGCTGGGTGCTGCTGTCGCTGATCGCGGACAAGCCCAGCCACGGCTATGAGCTGATCAAGGCCATCGAGGCGCGCATGGGCGGCGCCTATACGCCCAGCCCCGGCGTCATCTACCCCAGCCTGACCCTGCTGGAGGACATGGGCGCCGTCAGCGTCGTCGCCGAGGGCGGAAAGAAACGCTATGCGATCACCGACGAGGGGCGCCGCCTGCTGGTCGAGAACGCCGAGGCCCTGGCCCACGCCGAGCGCAAGATGAAGGCCCTGCGCGGCCGCGCCGACCGCCCGGCGCGCATCGCCCAGGCCATAGAGACCTTCCACGCGGTGGCCCATGAGCGCCTGACGCAAGAGCCGCCGCTGAGCGAAGCCCAGGTCGAGGCCATCGCTGATCTGATCGAAGCCGCTGCTGAAAAGGTGAGACAGGCATGACCGACGCCCTGCTGAGACAACCGCGCCGCGTGCGGCACGAGCTGAAGTTCCGCCGCGCGCGCGTGGAGGCGGTGGAGCAGCTGACGCCGGTGCTGAAGCGGATCGTCCTGACGGGCGACGAGTTGGACGGCTTCTTCAGCCCCGGCTTCGACGACCATGTGAAGATCTTCCCCACGCCGCGCGACGAGCCTCTGGTGTTGCCGACGCTCGGGCCGGACGGGCCTGTGTTTCCCGAGCCCCGGCCGGTGGCGCGGGACTATACGCCGCGCGCATTCGACGCCGCGAACCGGCGGCTGACCATCGACTTCGCCGTCGGTCACGGCGGTCCGGCGACGGCCTGGGCCGAAGATGCGCGGCCGGGGGACGAACTGGGTTTGGGCGGGCCGCGCGGCTCCTTCCTGATCCCGACCAGCTTCGCCGAGCACCTGCTCGTCGGCGACGAGGCGGCCATCCCCGCCATCGCGCGCCGTCTGGAGGAATTGCCCGCGACCGCGCGCGCCATCGCCTGCATCGAGGTGAACGACGCAGGCGGAGAGCTGGACCTGCCCAGTCCTGCGAACGTCGAGATCGTCTGGGTGCATCGCAACGGCGGCCCGCGCGGCCGCCCTGAGGCGCTGACGGCGGCGGCGGTCGCGGCGGCGAAACGGATCGACCCGGCCGACGCCTATGTCTGGGTCGCCTGCGAATCCTCGGTCGCCCGCTCGATGCGCGCGGCCCTGCTGGCCGCCCGGCCGTTCAACCAGAAATGGATGAAGGTCGCCGGCTATTGGCGCCTGGGCCGCGCCGGCTCGCACGAGGAGATCGAGGACTGAGGCCCGACCGGGCCTTGGCCAAAGAAAAGGGCGCTGCCGACGACCGGCAGCGCCCTTCTTCTTGCGCTCATGTAGCGAGCCGCCGCGCGGCTCGCGTTAGCGCCCTTCCAGCTTAGTGTCGGAACACGCGCACGCCCGTGAAGGCCATGGCGATGCCGCGTTCGTCGGCGGCGGCGATGACTTCCTCGTCGCGGATCGAGCCGCCCGGCTGGATCACCGCCGTGGCCCCGGCGGCGACGGCTTCCAGCAGGCCGTCGGCGAAGGGGAAGAAGGCTTCGGACGCGCAGGCCGAACCCTCGGCCAGCGAATGGGCCAGCCCCTTGGCTTCGCCCGCTTCCTTGGCGCGGATAGCGGCGATGCGGGCGCTGTCGCGGCGGTTCATCTGGCCGGCGCCGATGCCCGCCGTCTGGCCGTCCTTGGCGTAGACGATGGCGTTGGACTTGACGTGCTTGGCCACGGTGAAGGCGAACAGCATGTCCTGGATCTCGGTCGGCGTCGGCTGGCGGCGCGTGACGATCTTCAGGTCGGACGGCTTGATCAGGCTGCGGTCGCGCGACTGCACCAGGAAGCCGCCCGCCACCGAGCGGAACACCTCGCCCGCGCCGTGCGGGTCGGGCAGGCCGTCCGTGATCAGCAGGCGTAGGTTCTTCTTGGCGGCGAAGACGGCCTTGGCCTCTTCGTCGGCGCCGGGGGCGATGACGACTTCGGTGAAGATGCCGGTGATGGCGCGGGCGTCCTCGCCGTTCAACGGGCGGTTGACGGCGATGACGCCGCCGAAGGCCGACACGGCGTCGCATTCCAGCGCGCGGGCGTAGGCTTCCGACAGGGTGTTTCCGACGGCCACGCCGCAGGGATTGGCGTGCTTGACGATGACGCAGGCCGGGGCCTCGAACTCGGCCACCAGTTCATAGGCGGCGTCGGCGTCGGCGATGTTGTTGTAGCCCAGTTCCTTGCCCTGAACCTGTTCGGCGTAGGCCACGCCGGGGCGCTTCTCGCCGGTGCGGTAGAAGGCGCCGGTCTGGTGGGGGTTTTCGCCATAGCGCAAGGTCTGGGCCAGCGAACCGGCGATCGACTTGCGGGCCGGGGCGGCGTCGTTCAACTGACCGGCGAACCAGGACGAGACGGCGGCGTCATAGGCGGCGGTGCGGGCGAAGGCGCGGCCGGCCAGCTGCTTGCGCAGCGCCAGGGTGGTCGAACCGTCAGCCTTCAGCGCTTCGACGATCAGGCCGATGCTCTCGGCGTCCACGGCGACGGCGACATGGCCGTGGTTCTTCGAGCCCGAGCGGATCATGGCCGGGCCGCCGATGTCGATGTTCTCGATGGCCGCTTCAAAGCCGCCGCCCTGCTCGACCGTCTTCTCGAACGGATAGAGGTCGATCCAGACGATATCGATGGCGCCGATATTGTGCTCTGTCATGGCGGCGGCGTGGGCCGGGGCGTTGCGCACGCCCAGCAGGCCGCCGTGCACGACCGGGTGCAGGGTCTTGACCCGGCCGTCCATCATTTCCGCGAAGCCGGTCAGATCGGCCACGTCCTTGACCGGCAGGCCGAAGCCCGCGATCGCCGCCTTGGTGCCGCCGGTCGAGACCAGTTCGACGCCCAGGCCGGCCAGGGTGCGCGCGGCGTCTTCCAGCCCCGCCTTGTCCGACAGGGAGATCAGGGCGCGGACGGGTTTGATCGCGTCAGGTACGGGCGGAAAGTCGGGAGCGGCGGGCATGGGCGGCGTCCGTTTACGGCTGGGGCGGGGAGATGGCGGGGCCTCTAGCACCAACGGGCGGCGGGGTCACGACCTGGCGTCTTCAGATCAGGCCGAACGCGCGCAGCAGGTTCAGCGCCAGCCCCGCCAGGATCAGCGGCCCGAACACCGTCAGCGTA
Organism: Brevundimonas sp. UBA7507; assembly: GCF_002478355.1. Taxonomy (NCBI): domain Bacteria; kingdom Pseudomonadati; phylum Pseudomonadota; class Alphaproteobacteria; order Caulobacterales; family Caulobacteraceae; genus Brevundimonas; species Brevundimonas sp. UBA7507. Next base: position 239,720 of record NZ_DLNP01000017.1, read on the forward strand.
TGCCGAGTGCAGCGTTCCGGGAAATAGGTGTCGTAGGGCCCGTCGATCCTGGCGCCGTAGCGGACAGCGACGGCGGTCAGCGGACACTTCCATGCCGCAACCGACGAAGACGGTCGTCTCCAGCACCACTAGCGTCAGCGCGACCCACAGCCAGGGCCCGCGGGCTCCTGTCAGGCCAGCATATAGAACGGCGAAGCAAGCGGCCGACATGACGACATAGATGAGCGTATGAACAGCCCGCACCATCGCCAGACGACCGGCGTCGGTCATGTCGGGTCGCCGCTCGCGCCCGCCGGGCTCAGCTTCCAGCGCACCTTGGTCTCGGCGTCGGTGCGGGCCGAGCCGCGCACGACGATCTGCAAGGAACGGCGGGTCAGGCCCTCGTCGATGTGGACGGCGGGTTCGATGGCCACGTCGGGGCCGTCGCTGCGGAACCACCAGCCGCGCCCGGACGGGCCGCGCAGCAGGATGGAGCGGCGGTCGCGGGCCAGCGAGGCCTGGACGCCCGGTTCCAGCTGGAAGCGCAGGGCGTAGGGGGCGGCGATGGCTCGGGTCGCTTCTGGGCGGCCTTCGGGCGGATGCAGCCGCTCTTCGGCGCGCAGTTCGTCCAGCCGCTGATCGATGTAGAGGCGGCGCTGATGCATCAGACCATAGAGCGGCATCCAGCCGTCGTGCTCGACCTCCAGCCAGACGGCGCCGTCGCCTTCCTGATGCTGGCGTGTGACGTGCAAGGCGGGGCCGACCAGGCGCGGACCCAGAAGCTCGCTCTTCCAGCCGGACAGCGGTTCGCCCAGCGGCTGTTCGCCCAGGGTCAGGGTCGAGGCGCCGGGCGTCAGGCGCAGGGCCTGGCGGTCCAGGGCGCGCGGCGTCCACCCGGCCGAGGTGAACAGGCGGTCGCGGCCGCAGACGACCTCCAGCGCGGCGAGCTGGCCGCAGGCGGCGGCCGACCAGGCGTTGCGGGCCGGGGCCTCGACATCGATCATGACGGTCAGCAGCGGGCTGGAGACGCGCAGCAGGCCGCCGACGGCGCCGCTGGGCGGGGCGGCGGGCGCATCGTCATGGGCGCGGGCGGCGGCGATGCGTTCCGGCGTCGAGGGGCCGCCGCCCTGGAACACGGCCAGGCGGCGGTCGGGCAGGGTCTGAACCCGCAGGGCCAGGGTCAGGCGTGAGATGGCCTCGGCCACCGGCTCGGGCGTCACCTCCGACAGCTGGGCCAAGGCGTCGTCCAGCGTCAGCAGGTCGAGCAGCAGCTCCAGCCCCATCTCCGGCGCGCGCGTGGCGTGGGCGCCGTCAGGGGCGACGGTGGCGGCCAGGGCGCCGGGCAGACGTTTCAGCGCCTTGTTGCGGATGGCGGCGCCGGCCTTGCCGCTCAGGGCGCAGCCCGCGACGGCGGCGGCGGTCAGGCGCTCGGCCCGGCCCATGATCCCGCCAGGCGGCCGCAGCAGCTGGCGCGCCTGATGGGCCAGGATGTCGGTCAGCTGCAGCCGCTCGACCTCGGTCGCCGCGCCCGCCAGCCGCCGTCCGGCGCAGGCCAGGTGATAGACGCGGCGGGCCAGGATGTCGGGATCCCAGGAGAAGGGCGACCACCGGCTGAACACCTCGCGCCAGGCCAGGGTCATGGCCAGGGCCTCGCGCGTCCCGCGATCGCCCTGGGCCATCATGGCGGGCATCCAGTTGAAGCTGTGCAGCTCGACCGCGAAGGCGCGGCTGGGGGTGGGGCTGTTCCACAGCGCCAGAGGGGTGTCGGCGTCGAGGCTGAGGCCCGCCAGCGTCAGCTTGCCCGACAGCAGGGGGCGCGGGGCTTCCTCGGGCAGGGGGCGGAAATCGCGCGGGCTGACGGCGAAGCCCTCGGCGGTCGGGCCGCCCAGCGTCAGGCCGTAGCCGGGCAGGCCGTACAGCTCGACCCACAGCTGGCGCGCGGCCAGCCCCTTGGCGACCGAGGCCCACAGGCGCGGGTCGGGCCGGGCGCCGGAAGCGGCGCGGACGGGGGTGCGCACGGGCGCGCCCTTCAGGCCGGGGATGTGCCCTTCGGCCAAAGGGACGTCGCTGTCGCGCGGAGCGAAGGGGCCGAGAGGGCTCACGCGGCGGCGGCCTTCAGGGCCTGGATGTTGGCGGCGTAGGCGTCCGGCCCGCCCTTGAAGACGAAGGAGCCGGCGACCAGGGCGTCGGCCCCGGCGGCGACGCAGGCCCCGGCGTTGGCGGCCACGACGCCGCCGTCGACCTGCAGGCGGGCCTTGGACCCGGCGCGGTCGAGGATGGCGCGGGCGCGCTCGATCTTCTTCAGCGAGGTCTCGATGAATTTCTGACCGCCGAAGCCGGGGTTCACCGACATGATCAGCACCAGGTCGACCAGATCGACAGCCTCTTCCAGCACGCTCAGCGGCGTGGCCGGGTTGAACACCAGGCCCGCCTTGGCGCCGAGCTGGCGGATCTGGCCGAGGGTGCGGTGAACGTGGGGGCCGCTTTCGGGGTGGACGCTCATGACGTCGGCGCCGGCGGCGCGGAAGGCCTCCAGCCAGTTGTCGACCGGGGCGACCATGAGGTGCACGTCGAACGGGAGGCTGGTGTGCGGGCGCAGGGCCTTCACCACATCCGGGCCGATGGTCAGATTGGGCACGAAGTGGCCATCCATGACGTCGACGTGGATCCAGTCGGCTCCGGCGGCCTCCAGGGCGCGGATCTCCTCGCCCAGCTTGGAGAAGTCGCTGGCCAGGATGGAGGGGCAGATCAGCGGGGCGGCGGTCGCGGGCGTCTGGGTCATGGTTCTGCGACTTAGGGCCCCTCGGCGCGGGGAGCAAGCCGGGCCGCTGACGCAGGCCGCATCCTGGCGACGACAAGCTGTTCATTGGCGCTTCGTGAACGGCGGGCGGTGGTCGTTGGCGAAGACGCGGCGGTCGTGGACGCAAGGCCGCTGGCGGGATTCGGCGTGGCGAGGAAGGAAGGCGATGACTTCTAGCCCCGCCCATAAGGACGCTCTCCATGATCCGCCTTTTCGTCATCGCCGCCGCCCTCGCCGCCGCCCCTCTGTCCGTCGCCGGTCCGGCCGTCGCCCAATCCGCCGACAGCCGCCTGACCTTCACCTTCGAGACGGGGGCCGAGACCGGCGCCGTCATGGTCGCCCTCTACGCCGATGAGGCGGCCTATGAGAGCGGCGCGCCCAGCCGCGCGGCGCGGGTCGATGTGGCGGCGGGCGAGCGCGCCGCCGTGTTCGAGAACCTGCCCGCGGGCGCCTACGGCATGAAGGCGTTCCACGACGTCAACGGCAACGGAAAGATGGATTTGAACCCGTTCGGCATGCCGACCGAACCCTTCGCCTTTTCCAACAACGCCGTCGGCAACATGGGGCCGGCGAGGTGGGACCGCGCCCGCTTCGACGTCTCGGGCGCCACGGCCCAGACCATCCGCATCCGCTAAGCCTTGTTGTCTGAAGAGACCGCCATGACCCCGACCCGCCGCACCCTGTTCATGGGCGCCGCCGCGCTCGCCGCCGCCCGCGTGCTGACGCCCGACATCGCTCGCGCGGCCCAGGCCCTGGCCGCCGCCTCCGACTGGTCCCTGGCCACCGCCGACGTGGAGGGCGACGTGGCTCCGCGCGCCCTGCGTCTGGTGCACGGCCGGGCGCCGCAGGGGCTGTCGGGCAGCCTCTATCGCAACGGTCCGGCCAAGTTCCGGCGGCCCGGCGGTTCATCCCAGCACTGGTTCGACGGCGACGGCCTGATCCGCCGCTGGCGGGTGCAGGACGGTCAGGCCAGCCTGGCCGCCCGCTTCGCCGACACCCGCAAGCGGCGCCAGGAAGCCGAGGTCGGGGCCATGCTGATGCCCGGCTTCGGCACGGTCGGCGATCCGCGCGCCCGCATCGGCTCGGCTGACGACGCCAGTCCGGCCAACACCTCGGTGCACAAGGTCGGCGGCAAGCTGTGGGCGCTGTGGGAGGCGGGCTCGCCCCTGGCCATGGACCCCGAGACGCTGGAGACCGAGGACTTCGTCACGCTGCGGCCCGATCTGAAGAACATGCCCTTCCTGGCCCATCCGCGCATCGAGCCGGACGGCCGCATCTGGAACCTGGGCGTGAGCGGCAAGCAGGCCATGGTCTGGCGTCTGGCGGCGGACGGCGCGCTGGAAGACGCCGAGGTGATCGCCCTTCCGCGCGCCAGCTACATCCACGACTTCAGCGCCACGGCCCGGCATCTGGTCATCGTGCTGCAGCCCTGGGTCCATGTCCGCAACGTCGCGCCGATGTCGGCGGGCTTCGACTGGACGCCCGAGGCGGGGACGCAGGTGCTGGTGGTCGACAAGGCCGACCTGACCCAGCGACGGATCTACGACCTGCCGCCCTTGGGCTTCTTCCACGTCGGCGACGCCTGGGACGAGGCGGACGGCACGATCCGCTTCGACCTGTGCGCGCACAAGGACATGGACTTCGCCGCGCGCGGCGCCCAGGAGGTGCTGAACGGCGTGCCGCTGGGCGGCGAACCCGCCGAGCTGGCCATGGTCGTGCTGTCGCCGAACGGGCGCGGGCGGCTGGAGCGGACCGGCGTCGTCGGCGAGTTTCCGCGCAGCGACCCGCGCCGCGCCGGGCTGGCGCGTCGCTTCAGCCTGCACACCACGGGCGAGCGCGCCGACAGGCCCCTGGCCTCAGCGGTGGCCGTCACCGACTGGTCGTCGGGCCGGACGCGCTCCTTCGACTTCGGCCCCGGCCATGTGACGGACGAGATGGTCTACGTCCCCAAGCCCGGCGCGACGCACGAGGCCGACGCCTGGCTGGTCGGTCCGACCATCAATCTGAAGGCCGGGGTCAGCGAACTGCATGTTCTGGATCTGATGCACGTCGAGGACGGCCCGGTCGCCACCTGGCGCGCCGACGTGGCCCTGCCGGCGGCGTTTCATGGGAACTGGGCGTGAAAGCCACACCGCGCCATCGCCTCGTTGCGGTCCGTCGGCGCGCGGTTGACCCCCGCCGCCGAACGGGCCAAGACCCCTTCGCCGCCCAGATGCTTGTCTTGGGGCGGCGTCTTTTTGGAAACCCTCAGATGAACCCCGAAGACCGAAGTCCGTCTTCAACTTCTTCGCCGGTCTGAGGACGCTCCCGCTTCCGCGCGAGGGTCGTCCTCGCGAAAGGAAGCAACCATGCTGAACGCCTATGACTGGCGCGCCGATCGGCTCGTGCGCCTGGACACGGCCGTGGATCACGGCCCAGCCTGCTGGATCGACCTCGTCTCCCCGACCGCCGATGAGGTGGCGGCGCTGGAGACCTTGACCGGCATCGACATCCCTAGCCGGGACGAGATGGACGATGTCGAGCCGTCGGCCCGCCTCTACGCCGAAGACGGCGGCGTCTTTATGATCGCCGCCGTGGCCACGGATCTGGAGACCCACGACCCGGTCAAGACGCCCGTGACCTTCATCCTCAAGGGCGGGCGGCTGGTGACGGTGCGCTACGGCCAGCCGCGCTCCTTCCAGGTCTTCATCGCTCGCGCCACCCACAAGCCGGGCGAGAAGCTGGCCGGCGGCGAGGCCATCATGATGGGGCTGATCGAGGCCGTCATCGACCGCTACGCCGACGCCCTGGAGGTCAAGGGGCTGGAGCTGGACGCCATCTCGCGGATGATCTTCCGCAAGCGCGACCCCAAGGCGGTGGAGAGCCACAATCTGCAGGCGGTGATCCAGGATATCGGCCGGGCGGGCGACTTCCTGGCCCTGATCCGCGAGAGCCTGTCCAGCCTGCAGCGGCTGCTGGCCTATCACGCGGCGCTGTCGGGCGCGCGCGCCGGGGGCAAGGCGGACCGCGAGGCGCGCCAGACCGTGCGCCTGCTGCAACGCGATGCGGCGGCGCTGAGCGAGCTCAGCGTCTCCATGTCGTCCAAGGTGAGCTTCCTGATGGACGCCACCTTGGGGCTGATCAATCTGGAGCAGAACCAGATCATCAAGATCTTCTCGGTCGCAGCCGTGGCCCTGCTGCCCCCGACGCTGATCGCCTCCATCTACGGCATGAATTTCGAGGTCATGCCCGAGCTGCAATGGCGCTACGGCTATCCGGCGGCGGTGGGGGCGATGATCCTGTCGGCCGCCCTCCCCTACTTCTTCTTCCGCAAGAAACGCTGGCTGTAGGGCCTCACCACCAGCCCGCGTCGCGCAGGGCCTTGGCGTAGCGGCGGCTGACGGGGACGACCAGCTTGCCGCCGGGGCCGCCGTCCAGCGTCAGGGCGGCGCGGCCGTCGCCGCGCGCGACCGAGGCCACGGCGCCCTTGGCCGCCCACCAGCTGCGGTGGGTCTGGGCGCCTTCCAGCCCCTCCAGTTCGCCCAGGGCGTCGGACAGCCGCATCAGGATCAGGTCCGAGCCTCTGTCGGTATGCAGGCGCAGATAGTGGTCCTCGGCCTGGACCGCGATCAGCCGCGCGCCGCGCAAGCGAGGCGGCAGGCGGTCGAGGAATCGGGCGGGCGCGGCGCCGGGCGCGGCGGCGTGGGTCTCGATCGGCTGCTTGCGGCCCAGGAAGATGTTCAGGATGCTGAGCACGGCGGTGATCAGGGCGACCGGCGGGAAGAAGTGACGCAGGTCGTCGGCGTGGCGCAGACGTCCTTCGAACATCAGGCCGGTCATGGCCCAGACCATGAGCGTCAACGGCCCGGTGATGACCAGGGTCAAGGCAGCGGCGCCCAGCCAGGGGCGCGCATCCACGTCGATGAATCGCTCGACCAGTAGGCTGCACAGGTGCCCCCACAGGCCGCCGACGACGAGCACGGGCACCCAATAGACCAGACGCTGCGCCAGCGGCGCGCCGTTGGAGCCGAAGGCCCCGCCGAGCGCCAGGAAGACGCCGGCTCCCACGGCCACCGCCAGGCCGCGCAGGAAGTCGCGCGCTTTGGACCCCGGCGAGAAATCCAGCCGAGGCGTCATGCGCGCGTCGGACCGCAGACGGCGCGGAACCCGGCGGCGGCGAAACGCACCATGTAGTCGCAGGCGCTGTCCAGATCGCCCGACTGGCACAGCCCACCGGACAGGCGGTCGAGGCGCCCCGTCTCGCCCAGGGTCAGGGTCAGGGCCCCCGACAGATTATGATAGGCCCAATAGAGGTCGGCCTCGTCCGCCTCGGGCATGATGCGCTTGACCAGCTCGAGCAGGCGACGGATCGCCGGGTCGAAATAGCGGGCCATGGTCTCGCCGCCGAAGGCCGGATTGGCGTTGGTCTGGGCCACCAGGGCGGCGTAGTGCTTCCACCCCGGCCCGCCCTTCAGCGACCACTGGAACGGCGGGCGCAGGAAGGCCTCGAACAACCCCTCCAGCGTCATGGCGTCGCCCGCCGCCTCGGCGTAGCGGTCGATGGCGGCGACGCGCTCGGCGTTCCACACCTCGGCGCGGCGATTGAAGACGGCGTCGAACAGCTCCTTCTTGGCCCCGAAATAATAGTGGACCAGGGCCGTATCCACGCCCGCCTCGCGCGCCACCTCGCGGATGGTGACGCCGTAGAAGCCGTGCTTGGAGAACAGATCCTCGGCCGCGTTCAGGATGGCGTCGCGCGTCTCGCCCGCCGCGGCCGCCTTTGTCTTCTTGGGGCGCCCGCGCCGTGCAGGCGTGGCGGGCAGCGGGGGAATCTGGGGCGGCGGCAGGTCGCTCTTCGTCATGGCCGGAAGCTAGTCGCGCTTTGGGGGTTAGTGCAACGGCGCCACAGGGCAGGCCTTTCCGTGACGGAAATCAGGCTTGGCCGTTTGACAGGCGGGCGAAAGATCGTCACCAATGCAAAAAATCATTGAACGCTGAATAAAAGCGTCGATCGGGCCGGAAACAAGATTGGGATGCACATGAACAGACTCGTGAAGACCGCCTTGCTGGCGGGCGCCGCTTTCGGCGTGATGACCACTGCGGCGCAAGCTCAGGAGGCGGCGCCTGTCGGCGAGCAGGTTTCGTCCGTCGACGACATCATCGTCAGCGCGCGCCGTCGCGACGAAGCGCTGAAGGACGTGCCGGTGGCGGTCTCCGCCTTCTCGGCCGAGCAGCTGGAGCAGAAGGGTTCGGCCGACATCACCGAACTGACCCGTTCGGCGCCCAGCCTGACGTTGCAGGCGGCCCGCGGCTCCAACTCCACCCTGATCTCCTTCATCCGCGGCGTGGGGCAGCAAGACCCGTTGTGGGGCTTCGAGCCGGGCGTCGGCCTCTATATGGACGATGTCTACATCGCCCGCCCGCAGGCGGCCGTTCTGGACATCTTCGACATTCAGCGCATCGAGATCCTGCGCGGTCCCCAAGGCACGCTCTACGGTCGCAACACCATCGGCGGCGCGATCAAATACGTCACCAAGCGCATCGACACCGATGAGCCTCAGGGCCAGGTCCGCGCCTCCTACGGCAGCTATAACCAGCGCGATCTGGTCGCTTCGGTCGAGCTGCCCTTCAACGACAAGTTCGCGGTCTCGGCGGCGGTCGCCCGCTATTTGCGCGACGGCTACGGCACGAACCTGAACACGGGCAATGAGCACTACAACAAGGATGTGACGGCGGCCCGATTCAGCGCCGAATGGACGCCGACGGACAGCCTGTTCTTCCGCCTGGCCGGCGACATCGTGAAGGACGATTCCAACGCCCGTCACGGCCACCGCGAACTGGCTCCGAGCCCGGCCGACGTCTACGACACCAACGCAGGCGCAGGCGATGCGAACCGGGTCGAGTCCAAAGGGCTGTCGCTGACCGGCGAGTGGAACGTCAATGAGTGGCTGACGCTGAAGTCGGTCACGGCTCAACGCGACGGCCTGACGCGCGGCAACATCGACTTCGACAACCTGCCGGCGCCGATCCTCGACATTCCGGCTCGTTATGACGACGATCAGTTCAGCCAGGAATTCCAGGCCGTCTTCAGCGGCGACCGCTGGTCGGGCGTGGCCGGCGTCTATTACCTGGACGCCACGGCGTCGGGCGCCTTCGACACCGTTCTGGGTCTGGCGAACCTGACCACCCTGACCTCCGGTTCGGTGGACACCAAGAGCTACGCCGTCTTCGGCGACTTCTCCTATGACGTGACGGACGCCCTGTCGGTGTCGGTCGGCGCCCGCTGGACCCACGACGAGAAGACCGGAATCGTCTTCCGTCGACAGTATCTGGGCATTCGCAGCCCCGGTTTCGGCAACGGCGCCGCCGTGCCGATCGCCGCGCCGCGCACCGACTACACGGCCACGAAAGAGTTCGAGAAGTTCACCCCGCGCGTCAGCGTCTCCTACAAGCTGACCCCGGATCTGACGACCTATGTGTCGTGGGGCGAGGGCTTCAAGTCGGGCGGGTTCGACATGCGCGGCGACGCTGTCCTGTATCCCGACACGGTCAAGGGCTATCGGCCCGAGACGGTCGAGACCTGGGAGATCGGCCTGAAGGGCTCGCTGTTCGACAACCGCTTGAACTTCGCCACGGCCATCTACGATTCCTCGTATGAGGATCAGCAGATCACGACCCAGTATCCGGCTGGCGCGACGGTGGCCTCGGTGGTCGACAACGTCGGTTCGTCCAGCATTCGCGGCTGGGAGTTCGAGGGCCGTCTGCGCGTCACCGACAACCTGACCCTGAACGGCATGCTCAGCTATACGGACGCCGAGTTCGATCAGTTCATGGCCTACATCCCGACGGGTCCGCTGAACTCCAGCTGTCCGACAAAGCCGGGGTGCTTCGTTGACGTCTCGGATCAGCGCGACTTCCAGAACACGCCGGAATGGACCGGCTCGATCGGCGCCACCTACACCCACTGGATGGAGAACGGCTCGAGCCTGGCCTTCATCCCGTCGGCCTCCTATCGCGGCGACTATCAACTGTTCGAGACGGCCAACCCGATCCTCGACCAGGAAGCCTTCTGGATGTTCGACGCCAGCCTGGTGTGGACCTCCTCGAACGATCGCCTGACAGTCGGCGTCCACGGTAAGAACCTGTCGGACGAGCAGTATCGCGTGGGCGGTTATGTCTTCCCCGGCGCCCTCTTCGGTGACTCCCTGATCGGCTACTATGGCGCCCCGCGCACCGTCACGGCCACGGTCGGGCTGAAGTTCTGATCCGGGTCATTTCTCCTGAACGCCTGATCATCTGATCGCGGGCGGCGGTTCGTGGGAGCCGCCGCCCTTCTTTTTTCGTGGCGCGCGGCGGCGGGGCCGCTACCGTCACCTCAAGAAACCAGTCGGGGAACGCCCATGAGCCAGATCGAGGCCGCCAAGGCCGATGCAGGGACGGTCGACGCGCGCGCCGCGTCGCCGGGCTATCGCTACTATGTGCTGGGGATCCTGATCCTCATCTACATGCTGAACTTCCTGGATCGGCAAATCATCGGCATCCTGGCCGCGCCGCTGAAAGCCGAGTTCAACCTCAGCGACAGCCAGTTCGGCCTGCTGGGGGGGCTGGCCTTCGCCCTGCTCTATTCGACCCTGGCCATCCCCATCGCCTGGCTGGCCGATCGGTTCAGCCGGGTGTGGATCATGACCGGCGCCCTGACCGTCTGGTCGGGCTTCACCGCCCTGTGCGGTCTGGCGGGCGGCTTCGGCTCGCTGTTCCTGTGCCGCATGGGCGTCGGCATCGGCGAGGCGGGCGGGGTGGCCCCGGCCTATTCCCTGATCGCCGACTATTTTCCCAAGTCCCAGCGCGCGCGGGCTCTGGCGGCCTATGCCTTCGGCATCCCGCTGGGCATGGCGGCGGGCACTCTAGTCGGCGGCCTGCTGGCGGCGACCTACGGCTGGCGCACGGCCTTCATCGTGGTGGGCGTCCTGGGGGTGCTGGTCGCGCCGGTGCTGCGCCTGACCGTCAAGGATCCCAAGCGCGGCGGACTGGATGTGGAGCCCGCCGCACCCGCGGCGGCGCCGGTTGAAGCGCCGAAAGCCCCGCCCTTCATGGAGGCGGTGCGCACCCTGGCGCCCAAGCCCAGCTTCTGGCTGCTGTCGTTCGGCGCGGCTGCGTCTTCGGTGTGCGGCTATGGCGTGGCCGCCTGGCTGCCCAGCTTCTTCATGCGCAGCTTCGGCCTGACCCTGTCCCAGACAGCCTGGTATTATTCAGCCATCGTCCTGGTCGGCGGGGTGGCGGGCATCTGGCTGGGCGGTTCGATGGCCGACCGCTTGGGCAAGACGTCCAAGGCCGCCTATCCGCTGACGCCGGCGATCGCCTTCCTGATCTCGGTGCCCTGCTTCATCCTGGCGATGAACTCGGGCGCAGTGGTGGGCGCCGTCATGCCGGGCTCCGATCCCAACGGCGCCGCGGCCCTGACCATGGCCTTCCTGATCTTCCTGATCCCCACGGGGCTGAACCTGACCTGGCTGGGACCGATCACGGCGGCTGTGCAGCACCTGGCCACGCCCGCCATGCGGACCACGGCTTCGGCCTTGTTCCTGCTGATCAACAACCTGCTGGGGATCGCCGTCGGCATCTACTACTTCGGCTGGATGAGCGACCTGCTGCGCCCGACCTTCGGGGAAGAGAGCCTGCGTTGGGCCATCTATACCGGCATGGGCTTCTACCTGTTGTCCTCGGCCCTGCTGTTCGGCGCCTCGCGCACGCTCAAGAAGGACTGGGTCGACTAATCGTCCCGAAGACGGACCGGGCGGCGGCCTGAGGCCGGCCCGCCGCCCGGCATAAGAAAATCCTCATGAGGCCATAAGACGACAGGCGGTTGCGCAGGCGAAGGCGCGACGCCTATAAGCGCGGCCAAAGTTTCCACAAACCTCCCTAACGGCGCGGATCAGACATGAACATTCACGAGTATCAGGCCAAGCAGGTCCTCAAGGGCTACGGCGCCCCGGTCGCGGCCGGCGTGGCCATCACCTCGGCCGACCAGGCCGAAGCCGCCGCCAAGCAGCTGCCTGGCCCGCTCTATGTCGTGAAGTCGCAGATCCACGCCGGCGGCCGCGGCAAGGGCAAGTTCAAGGAGTTGCCCGCCGACGCCAAGGGCGGCGTGCGTCTGGCCTTCTCGATCGAGGAAGCCGTCGCCCACGCCAAGGAAATGCTGGGCAACACCCTGGTCACCGCCCAGACGGGCGAGGCCGGCAAGCAGGTCAACCGCCTGTACATCGAAGACGGCGCCGACATCGCCCGTGAGCTGTACTGCTCGCTGCTGGTCGATCGTTCGGTCGGTCAGACGGCCTTCGTCGTCTCGACCGAAGGCGGCATGGACATCGAGGAAGTGGCCCACGCCACGCCCGAGAAGATCCACACCATCGCCATCAACCCGGAAGCCGGCGTCACCGCCGAGAACGTCGCCGCCATCAACGCGGCGCTGGAGCTGACGGGCGACGCCGCTGAAGACGGCAAGTCGCTGTTCCCGATCCTGTACAAGGCCTTCGTCGAGAAGGACATGGACATGCTCGAGATCAACCCGCTGATCGTCATGGAGAACGGCCATCTGCGCGTTCTGGACGCCAAGGTCAGCTTCGACGGCAACGCCCTGTACCGCCACGAAGACATCCGCGCCCTGCGCGATGAGACCGAAGAAGACGCCAAGGAAATCGAGGCCTCGAAGTGGGATCTCGCCTATGTGGCGCTGGACGGCAACATCGGCTGCATGGTCAACGGCGCCGGCCTGGCCATGGCGACGATGGACATCATCAAGCTGTACGGCAAAGAGCCCGCCAACTTCTGCGACGTCGGCGGCGGCGCCGGCAAGGACAAGGTCGCCGCGGCCTTCAAGATCATCACCGCCGACCCGAAGGTCGAGGGCATCCTGGTCAACATCTTCGGCGGCATCATGAAGTGCGACGTCATCGCCGAGGGCGTCGTGGCCGCGGTGAAGGAAGTGGGCCTGAAGGTGCCGCTGGTCGTGCGTCTGGAAGGCACGAACGCCGAGCTGGGCAAGAAGATCCTGAACGAGTCGGGCCTGACCATCCAGGCCGCCGACGACCTGGACGACGCCGCCCAGAAGATCGTCGCGGCGGTCGCGTAAGCGCCGCTACCGCCCAGCAGACACACAGAATTCAGAGCACAGACACATGTCCATCCTCGTCAACAAAGACACCAAGATCCTGGTCCAGGGCCTGACCGGCAAGACCGGCGGCTTCCACACCGAACAGGCGCTGGCCTATTACAACACCAAGATGGTCGGCGGCGTGCACCCGACCAAGGGCGGCCAGACCTGGACCGGCTCGCATGGCGAAACCCTGCCCATCTTCGCCTCGGTCGCCGAAGGCAAGGAGCGCACCGGCGCCGACGCCACCGTCATCTACGTCCCGCCGGCAGGCGCGGCCGACGCGATCATCGAGGCTATCGACGCCGAGATCCCCTTCATCACCTGCATCACCGAAGGCATTCCGGTGCAGGACATGGTGCGCGTCAAGGCGCGTCTGGACCGTTCGAACTCGCGTCTGCTGGGCCCGAACTGCCCCGGCGTCCTGACCCCGGAAGAGTGCAAGATCGGCATCATGCCGGGCAACATCTTCAAGAAGGGCAATGTCGGCATCGTCTCGCGTTCGGGCACCCTGACCTATGAAGCCGTGTTCCAGACCACGAACGAGGGCCTGGGCCAGACCACGGCCGTCGGCATCGGCGGCGACCCGGTCAAGGGCACCGAGTTCATCGACGTGCTGGAGATGTTCCTGGCCGACGACGCCACCGAGTCCATCATCATGATCGGCGAAATCGGCGGCGCGGCCGAAGAAGACGCCGCCCAGTTCCTGATCGACGAAGCCAAGAAGGGCCGCAAGAAGCCGATGGCCGGCTTCATCGCGGGCCGTACGGCTCCGAAGGGCCGCACCATGGGCCACGCCGGCGCCGTCGTCTCGGGCGGCAAGGGCGATGCGGAATCCAAGATCGCCGCCATGGAGGCTGCGGGCATCCGCGTCTCGCCGTCGCCGGCGCGTCTGGGCGCGACGCTGGTGGAAGTGCTGAAGGGCTAAGCCCTTCAGCGCACGCTGCGCGTGCGGGCGCTATCGCTCGCCGCGCGGCGGCTCGCTGCTTCAGCGCCTTTTTGAGAGGCGCGGCGCTATGCTCGCGACGCGGTCGCTCGCTGCTTGAGCGCCGGATTCACTTGAGGGTGGGTTCGGCGTCAAGCGGGGCGGCGGATTGGACCAAAGTCTAATCTATCCGCGTTCCGGGGGTGTTTTTCGCGCCGTGTGACCTTTTGTAACGCCTCCGGAATCGTCCGGGGGCGTTTTTTCTTGCCGATTCGACCAAATTCCACCCGGTCCGCCTCCCTTCGGTCATGACCAGTAAGGAAACAGGGCCTATATGAACGGCGCTGCTCTCCGCGCGGCTGTGCGCGGGCGGTTGTAAAGGGACGATTGAGAGAAAAATGGCGGACGATGCGGGTCGGCTGAACCAGGTCTTTGCCGAGACCTCCTTCCTCTATGGCGCGAACGCCGCCTTCATTGAGGACCTGCACGAAAAATGGGCTTCGGACCCCGGCTCGGTGTCGGGGGAGTGGCGCGCCTTCTTCGATCAGCTGAAGGACAACGCCGACCTGGTGAAGCAGTCGGCCGCCGCCGGTTCCTGGGGTCGCTCGGGCGCGTCCGAGCCGACCGAGGAAACCGCCGTGTTCGACGGCCGCTGGCCCGCCCCCAAGATCGACCCCAAGGCCGCCGGCAAGCCCGGCCCGCGCCCGGCGGCTCCGGCGGCTGACGCTTCGGGCGCCGTTTCGGCCGCCGACGTGCGCGCCGCCGCCCACGATTCCATCCGCGCCCTGATGCTGATCCGCGCCTACCGCGTGCGCGGCCACCTTCAGGCCAACCTCGACCCGTTGGGCATTGAGAAGCCGATCGAGAACCCGGAGCTGACGCCCGAGTTCTACGGCTTCACCGCCGCCGACATGGATCGCCCGATCTTCCTGGACGGCGTGCTGGGTCTGGAGACCGGCTCGGTCCGCCAGGTGCTGGAAATCCTCAAGCGCACCTATTGCGGCAACATCGGCGTGCAGTTCATGCACATCGCCGAGCCGGAAGAGAAGGCTTGGCTGCAGCAGCGCTTCGAAGGTCCGGACAAGTTCGAACAGAACGCCTTCACCAAGGAAGGCAAGCTGGCCATCTTCAAGAAGCTGGCCGAGGCCGAAGGCTTCGAGCGCTTCCTGCACAAGCGCTTCCCCGGCACCAAGCGTTTCGGCCTGGACGGCGGCGAAGCCATGGTCCCGGCCCTGGAGCAGGTGATCAAGCGCGGCGGCGCCCTGGGTGTCGACGAGATCGTCTTCGGCATGGCCCACCGCGGTCGTCTGAACACGCTCGCCGCCGTCATGGGCAAGCCGTACAAGGCCATCTTCCACGAGTTCCAGGGCGGCTCTTCAGTTCCCTCGGACATCGAGGGTTCGGGCGACGTCAAATACCACATGGGCGCCTCGTCCGACCGTGAGTTCGACGGCCACAAGGTCCACCTGTCGCTGACGGCCAACCCCTCGCACCTGGAGATCGTCAACCCGGTCGTCCTGGGCAAGTCGCGCGCCAAGCAGGCCTTCGACATTCGCGAGGCCGAGGTCAACGCCGGCAAGCCGGACGCCGAATGGGTGCTGGACCGCTCCAAGGTCGTGCCGCTGCTGATCCACGGCGACGCCGCTTTCGCCGGTCAGGGCGTGGTGGCCGAGTGCTTCGCCCTGATGGGGCTGAAGGGCTACCGCACCGGCGGCACCCTGCATTTCGTCATCAACAACCAGATCGGCTTCACCACCAGCCCGCGCAACTCGCGCTCGTCGCCCTATCCGTCGGATGTGGCGCTGATGGTTCAGGCGCCGATCTTCCACGTCAACGGCGATGATCCCGAAGCGGTCGTCTTCGCCGCCAAGGTGGCCACCGAATACCGCCAGAAGTTCCACAAGGACGTGGTGGTGGACATGTTCTGCTACCGCCGCTTCGGCCACAATGAAGGCGACGACCCGACCTTCACCCAGCCGCTGATGTACGCCAAGATCAAGAACCAGCCCTCGACGCTGGAGATCTACGCCAAGCGCCTGATCGCCGAGGGCGTCATCACCCAGGCCGAGGTGGACGCCGAGATCGCCCGCTTCGAGGCCTACCTCGACGCCGAGTTCGAGGCCGGCAAGACCTTCGAAGCTAAGAAAGCCGACTGGCTGGACGGCGAGTGGAAGGGCCTGGGCGCCGAGACCGTCGATGACGCCGCGCAGCGCGGCGACACCGCCGTCGCGGCCGACAAGCTCAAGGACTACGGCCACCGCCTGACGACTATCCCGAACAGCGTCGACGTGCACAAGACGCTGAAGCGCGTCATCGACGGTCGCCGCGATGCGGTGTCGAGCGGCGAGAACATCGACTGGGCCACGGCCGAGAGCCTGGCCTTCGCCAGCCTGCTGGACGAAGGCTACAACATCCGCCTGTCGGGCCAGGACTCGGTGCGCGGCACCTTCTCTCAGCGTCACTCGGGCATCACCGACCAGACGACCGAGCAGCGCTACTTCCCGCTGAACAACCTGCGCGACGGCCAGGCCCATTTCGAAGTCATCGACTCGGCCCTGTCCGAAGAGGCCGTGCTGGGCTTCGAGTACGGCTATTCGCTGGCCGATCCGAACACCCTGACCATGTGGGAAGGCCAGTTCGGTGACTTCGTGAACGGCGCCCAGGTGGTGATCGACCAGTTCATCTCGTCGGGCGAGCGCAAGTGGCTGCGGATGAGCGGTCTCGTGATGCTTCTGCCGCACGGCTATGAAGGCCAGGGCCCCGAGCACTCCTCGGCCCGCCTGGAGCGCTTCCTGCAGCAGTGCGCCGAGAACAACATGCAGGTCGCCAACTGCACGACGCCGGCCAACTATTTCCACATCCTGCGTCGCCAGCTGCACCGCTCGTTCCGCAAGCCGCTGATCCTGATGACGCCCAAGTCGCTGCTGCGTCACAAGAAGGCGGTCTCGACCCTGGCAGACATGGCCGAGGGCTCGTCCTTCCACCGCGTGCTGCGCGACGACGCCGAGCTGCGTCCGTCGGTGGCGGGCGTCACGCTCAAGGCCGACAAGGACATCCGCAAGGTCATCGTCTGTTCCGGCAAGGTCTACTACGACCTGCTGGACGCGCGCGAGAAGGCGGGCGTGGACGACATCTACATCCTGCGTCTGGAACAGTTCTATCCGTGGCCGATCAAGTCGATCTCGGCGGAGCTGGCCCGCTTCCCCAACGCCGATCTGGTGTGGTGCCAGGAAGAGCCCAAGAACATGGGCGGCTGGACCTTCGTCGACCCGTGGATCGAGCTGACGCTCGAGAAGCTGGACGTGAAGGCCAAGCGCGCGCGCTACGTCGGTCGCCCGGCTTCGGCCTCGACCGCCGCAGGCCTGATGAGCCGCCACCTGAAGGAACTCGAGACCTTCCTCGCCGAGGCCATGGCCTGACCGCCGCGCCTGACCTAAGAAACAAGCAAAGTTCAGACACGAAAAGACACTGAAGATGGCCGATATCCTCACCCCCGCCCTCGGTGAATCCGTCGCCGAAGCCTCGATCGCCAAGTGGACCAAGAAGGTCGGCGACGCCGTGAAGAAGGACGAAGTCCTGGTCGAGCTGGAAACCGACAAGGTCTCGCTGGAAGTCGTCGCCCCCGCTGACGGCGTGCTGTCGGCGATCAACGCCAATGAGGGCGACACCGTCGTTCCCGGCACGGTGCTGGGCGCGGTGACCGAAGGCGGCGCGGCCGCCGCCCCGGCCCCGGCTCCGGCGGCTGCGGCTCCCGCCGCCGCTCCGGCCGCTGCTCCTGCCGCTTCTGGCGGCGCTGCGGTCGACATCGCCGTGCCGACCATGGGCGAGAGCGTCGCTGAAGGTTCGATCGGAACCTGGCTGAAGAAGTCGGGCGACACCGTCGCCAAGGACGAACTGCTGGTCGAGATCGAGACCGACAAGGTGGCCGTGGAAGTTTCGGCCCCGGCCGCCGGCGTCCTGACCATCGTGGCAGACAACGGCGCCACCGTGACCCCCGGTCAGGTGATCGGTTCGGTCGCCGCCTCGGGCGCGGCTGCTGCGGCCGCTCCGGCCCCGGCTGCGGCTCCGGCCAACACGGGTTCGGCCCAGGCTCCGGCTTCGGCGCACCTGTCGCCCGCCGTTCAGCGCGTTGTTTCGGAGAACAACCTGAACCCGGCCGCGCTGTCGGCTTCGGGTCCGAAGGGCAACATCACCAAGGCCGACGCCATCGCCGCCATCGGCGCCCCCGCTCCGGCGGCTCCGGTCGCTACTGCGCCTGCCGCGCCGCGCGCCGACCAGCCGCGCGAAGAGCGGGTGAAGATGACGCGCCTGCGTCAGACCATCGCCCGCCGCCTGAAGGAATCCCAGAACACGGCCGCCCAGCTGACCACCTTCAACGAGGTGGACATGACCAACGTCATGGCCCTGCGCGCCCAGTACAAGGAGGTCTTCGAGAAGCGCCACGGCGTGAAGCTGGGCTTCATGTCCTTCTTCACCAAGGCCGTGGTTCAGGCCCTGCACGAAATCCCGGCCGTCAACGCCGAGATCGACGGCACGGACATCATCTACAAGAACCACTACGACATCGGCATCGCCGTCGGCACCGACAAGGGCCTGGTGGTTCCGGTGCTGCGCGACGCCGACGCCCTGTCGCTGGCCGGCATCGAGAAGGGCATCGGCGCCCTGGGCAAGGCCGCCCGTGACGGCGCCCTGACCATGGACCAGATGCAGGGCGGCACCTTCACCATCACCAACGGCGGCACCTATGGTTCGCTGATGTCGACGCCGATCCTGAACGCGCCGCAGTCGGGCATCCTGGGCATGCACAACATCGTGCAGCGCCCGATGGCCATCAACGGCGAGGTCAAGATCCGTCCGATGATGTACCTGGCCCTCAGCTACGATCACCGCATCGTCGACGGCAAGGAAGCCGTGACCTTCCTGGTCCGCATCAAGGAACTGCTGGAAGACCCGGCGCGCGCCCTGCTGGACCTGTAAGGTCCGCATCACGCGAACGACTGACGACGGCGGGATCTTCGGATCTCGCCGTTTTCAATTGCGCGCCCCGCAGGCGTGTTAGGCTGGCGGCATGAGCCTGGTCGAGATCGCCCGCTATCACGACGTCTATGAGGCCGATCTGGCCGCGGCCTTCCTGTCGTCGCACGACATCGAGGTGTCGGTGACGGAGCGGTTTCAGACCACGGTCGACCCCTTGATGCAGCGCGCCCTGGGCATCCGGCTGATGGGGCGGGCGGATCAGGCGGCGCGGGCGCGCGATCTGCTGGCCCGCGCGGGGACGGGCGAGTTCGCCACGGATGAAGGCGATGATCTCGACGCGCCGGATACGACGGTTCGCACGGCCTCGCGCGGATTGGCCCTGTTCGCCTTTGCGACCGGCGCCGGCTTTGTCGGCACGGCCATGCCGCGTCGCTTCAACGCGCTGCAGTGGGCGGGCCTGGCGCTGATTGCGGCGATCCTGCTGCTGTCCGCGGGCGCCTATCTGTGGGCGTGGGTGAACGGCGCCATGGGTTGAGGCGTTGCAGGCGGTTGACGAGCGCGTCGAAAATAACGGAGCTTCGCGCCCGCTTCCTTGTGATGGAGAGTTTGCTTGCGTCTCAATCTGATCCCTGCGTCCGGCGCCCTGACCCTGGCGGCTGCGCTCATGGCTTGCGGGCCGGCCCCGGCCGAAGCGCCCTCCACTGCGCCCAAGGCGGAAGACGCTGCGGCGGCTGCTCCCGCAACGGCCCCGGCTGTCACCGAGAGAAGCGCCGACTTCCGCCGCACCGATCCGGCCCAGGCCGACCTCAGGCTGATCGAGGAAGGCGCCGAATGGCGCGTGCTGATCCGCGCTGGAGGCGTTCCGAACGGCGGGGCCACGGCGGCGGATTGCGAGCTTCAGGCGCGCGGCGTCCAGGACCGCGACGACGTCATCCACGCCAAGCTCATCCCGTTCGAAGGCGAGGTGAACGAACTGACGGCGGCCGACATCGGCGCCGACGCGCCGGTCGTCACGGTGCGCGTGGGGCCGGAAGGCGCCTTCGTCGAGGACAGCACGGCCGCCAACCGCTTCTGCGGCATGGGCTCCGACATCTCGGGCTTCTACAGCCGCACGCAGACGCCGGACTGACGGCGTATCAGGGGCCTAGAGGCCGACGTCCCAGACGCCCGCGTCGCGCATACGGCATTCGCGGGCTTCTGCGGCGCGGCCGCCCATGTCCTGGGCCATGCCGCGAATGGCGTCAGACACCGTGGTCTTGTGCAGGCCGGGCGTCACCGCGTGGATGAAGGCGCAGCCCGCCAGGCGCAGCAGCTTGAAGCCGAAACGCGACGACGCGGCCATATGTTCGAGGTAGGTCTCGTCGACCTCTCGCGGGTGATCGCGGAACAGGCGGTTGAAAGCGTTCGACATGAAGACAGCCTAGCGTGGTCGCGCCGGTCCCTCTACCCGGCGGCCGCATTCTGGCCTAAACCCGCCGTAGCAACAGGGGGCGCTTCGTCACGCCGCTTCAACCCCGCGTGAGGCCCCTGCCGAGATCTAAAAGGACGACCGATGGCCGACGGCAAGACCACTTCCGCCCAAACTTTCCGCTGGGAAGACCCCTTCGACCTGACGGGCCGTCTGACCGACGAGGAGCGGATGGTGCAGGACGCGGCGCGGTCCTATGCGCGCGAAGCCCTGCTGCCGCGCGTGGTCGCCGCCTTCCGCGACGAGGTGTTCGATCGCGCCATCATGACCGAGATGGGCGAAATGGGCTTCCTGGGCGCCATGCTGCCGGAACAGTACGGCGGCTCCGAAGCGTCGCACGTCGCCTACGGCCTGATCGCGCGCGAGGTTGAAGCGATCGACAGCGGCTATCGCTCGGCCATGTCGGTGCAGTCGTCCTTGGCCATGTATCCGATCTACGCCTTCGGCTCGGACGATCAGAAGGCGAAGTTCCTGCCCAAGATGGCGGCGGGCGAGCTGGTCGGCTGCTTCGGCCTGACCGAGGCGGACGGCGGGTCGGACCCGGCCGCGATGAAGACCACGGCGGTCGCGGTCGACGGCGGCTATCGCCTGAACGGCGGCAAATACTGGATCACCAACTCGCCGATCGCCGATCTGGCCATCGTCTGGGCCAAGCTGGACGGCGTGATCCGCGGTTTCATCGTCGAGCGCGATTTCGACGGCTTCACCACGGGCAAGATCGGCGACAAGCTGTCGCTCCGCGCCTCGGTGACGGGCGACATCGGCCTGAACGACGTCTTCGTGCCGGAAGCCAACATCCTGCCGGGCGTGCAGGGGTTGCGTGGGCCGTTCTCCTGCCTGAACAAGGCGCGCTTCGGCATCGCCTGGGGCGCCATGGGCGCGGCGGAGTTCTGCTTCCATGCCAGCCGCGACTATGTGGCCGAGCGCACCCTGTTCGGCCGCCCGCTGTCGGCGCGCCAACTGGTGCAGAAGAAGCTGGCCGATATGCAGACCGAGATTTTCCTCGGCTTCGAGGGCGCCTACGCCCTGGGTCGTCTGCTGGACACGGGCGCCTGGGTTCCCGAGGCCATCAGCCTGATGAAGCGCAACAACTGCGGCAAGGCCCTGGCCGTGGCGCGCGAGGCCCGCGACATGCACGGCGGGGCCGGCATCACCGGCGAACTGCACGTCATGCGTCACGCCATGAACCTGGAGACGGTCAACACCTATGAAGGCGCGCACGACGTTCACGCCCTGATCCTGGGCCGCGCCATCACCGGCGAAGCCGCCTTCTGAGACAAGCGTTGCAGAAAACGCGCGACGCGACGATCCTTTGCCGTTGTCGCGCGTTTGTCTCGCCTGCGGGGCGACGATGCTCGCCCGTCTGTCGACCGAAGGCGGTCGGCGCGTGAAGGAAACCGGAATGACGAAACACAGCCTGCTGGCCGGCGCCGCCCTGGCGATCTTCAGCTTCAGCGGCATGGCCCAGGCTGCGCCCGTGGTCGCGGCGGCGACGGCTGTCCAGTCGCCCGTGGCGGCCATGCCCTATGACGCCCGGCGCGGCGTCTTCACCTTCGCCGCCGGGCTGGAGGAAAGCCTGCCCGCCGTGGTCCAGGTGACGACCCTGGGCCAGTCGCGCGGTCCCAGCTCGGAAAACAATCCCAAGCCCTCGCAGGGCGGCTCGGGCGTCATCATCGACGCGCGCGAAGGCATCATCGTCACCAACCACCACGTCATCGAGAACGGCCAGAAGTTCACGGTCGACCTGATCGACGGCCGCCTGTTCGACGCCACCCTGATCGGCGCCGACAAGGCGACCGACATCGCCGTGCTGAAGATCGACGCCACGGGCCTGTCGCAGGTGGCGACGGTGGATTCCGACACCCTGCGCAGCGGCGACCTGGCCTTCGCCGTCGGCTATCCCCTGGGTCTGGACCAGACCCTGACCATGGGCGTCATCTCGGGCCTGAACCGCTCGGGCATGGGCGACGCCATCGAGGACTACATCCAGACCGACGCGGCGGTGAACTCGGGCAACTCGGGCGGGCCGCTGCTGGACAGCCGGGGGCGTCTGATTGGCATCAACACCGCCATCCTGTCGGGCGGTTTCGGCGGCGGCAACGACGGCATCGCCTTCGCCGTGCCGACGCGCATCATGATGTTCGTGGTCGACCAGCTGCGCGCCACCGGCGAGGTCAAGCGCGGCCGCGTCGGCCTGGGCCTCGGCTCCCTGACGGCCGAGCGCGCGCGCGAGATCGGGCTGAACATCGTGCGCGGCGCCGTGGTCTATGATGTCGAGCCGGGCTCGGCGGGCGAGAAGGCGGGGCTGAAGCCCGGCGACGTGCTGACGCGCATCCAGGACCGCCCGGTGGCCAACGCCGGTTCGGTCCAGGCCACGGTCGGCATCGCCCGCGCCGGAACCCAGATGCCGGTCGTCTATCTGCGCGACGGCCGCGAGGCCTCGACCCGGCTGACGGTCGAGCCGTCCGATCCGGCCGCCGTGCGTCTGGGTGCTCAGGCCGCCATGTCGCGCGGCCTGACGGTGCGCAATCCGGCTTCGGGCCGCGGGGCCCAGATCGCCGTGGTCGAGGCGGGATCGTCCGCCGCCGCAGCTGGGTTCCAGGCCGGCGATGTGGTGGTCCAGGCGAACGGCGCCGAGATCGCCGACATGAAGGATCTGGCTCAGCGTCTGCAGGCGGCGGGCGAGGCGGTCGTGCCGATCATCGTCCTGCGCGACAACGAACGCGTCGAGATCGACCTTCCGGCCTGATCCGGGCCCTCTGAAGCTCTACGGCATCGCCCGCGTGACCCGGCGTCGCGCGGGCGAAGTCTTATGCGTCTGTTGGGAAACGGACAGCAAAACGCCCGCGCTGCCGGGGAGGGGGAGGAGGGGCAGGCGCGGGCGTCGCTTGGAGGAAGCATCGACCCGCCGAAGCCCTTTACGCGGAAAAATCCAGGGGGCTGGGGGGCTGTTCAGGATCCGGGACTTTTCCGAACTCCGACGGGCCGATGATGCATGTGTGCGCGCTGTTCCGGGCGGGCGAAGGACCGAATGGGGGCGTTTTCGTGTCGCTTCGTATTTTCCCGATCGGTGAAGCTTAGACCTTCGACAGGATCAGGGTGGCGTTGGTGCCGCCGAATCCGAAGCTGTTGGACATGACGTGCTTCAGTTCGCCGTCGTGGCGCTGACGCAGGATCGGCATGCCCTCGAACTCGGGGTCCAGAGTCTCGATGTGGGCGCTTTCGGCGGCGAAGCCGTGCTTCATCATCAGCAGGCAGTAGATGGCTTCCTGCGCGCCCGCAGCGCCGAGCGAATGGCCCGTCAGCGACTTGGTCGAGGAGATCATCGGCATGGCGTCGCCGAAGACGTTGCGCACCGCGCCCATCTCCTTGCTGTCGCCGACCGGGGTCGAGGTGCCGTGCGGGTTCAGGTAGTCGATCGTGGGATTGCCGGCCATCTCCAGCGCGATCTTCATGCAGCGCTCGGCGCCCTCGCCCGAGGGGGCCACCATGTCGTAGCCGTCCGAGTTGGCGCCGTAGCCGGTGACTTCCGCGTAGATGGTCGCGCCGCGCGCCACGGCGCGTTCGTATTCTTCCAGCACGACGATGCCGGCGCCGCCGGCGATGACGAAGCCGTCGCGGGCCGTGTCATAGGCGCGGCTGGCCTTGTCGGGCGTGTCGTTGAAGTTGGAGGACATGGCGCCCATGGCGTCGAACATGTTCGACATGGACCAGTCGATATCCTCGCAGCCGCCGGCGAAGACCACGTCCTGCTTGCCCCAGGCGATCTGTTCGGCGGCCGCGCCAATGCAGTGGGCGCTGGTCGCACAGGCCGAGCTGATCGAATAGTTGACGCCCTTCAGTTCGAACCATGTGGCCAGCACGGCCGAGGGGCCGGACGCCATGGCCTTGGGCACGGCGAAGGGGCCGACGCGTTTGGGCGAGCCCTTTTCGACGGTCGTCTGGGCCGCCTGCAGGATGACCTGGGTCGAGGGGCCGCCCTCGCCGACGATCAGGCCGATGCGCGGATCCTTGATCTCTTCGGCGGTCAGGCCGCTGTCCTTCAGCGCCTCTTCAAAGGCGATGTGCGCCCAGGCCGTGCCGTTGGCCAGGAAGCGGGCGGCGCGACGGTCGACCAGCGGCGCCCAGTCCTCGGCCGTATGACCCAGGGCGGGCGGCGCCCAGACCTGGGATCGGAAGCCGTATTTGGCGTGGTCGGCGGCGTGCTGGACGCCCGACTTGGCGTCGCGAAGGGAGGCCGCGACCTGATCCTGGCCGGTGCCGATGGAAGAGACGATGCCCAGTCCGGTGACGACGACACGCCGCATGGTGTTTCCAATCCTACAAAGTCTGCGGACGCCGCGTTGCCCGCGGCTATCCATCAAGTGGGGTCAGGCGGGGTCGGGTTCCACCGGGGCCGCGCCGCCGAACAGGCCGACGCGCATGTCCTGACAGGTGTAGATGACCTCGCCGTCGGCCTCGAGCACGCCGTCGGCGATGCCCATCACCAGCTTGCGGTTGATGACGCGCTTCAGGTGGACCTTATAGACCACCTTCTTGACGTCCGGCGTCACCTGGCCGGTGAATTTGACCTCGCCGACGCCCAGGGCGCGGCCCTTGCCCGGTCCGCCGATCCAGCCGAGGTAGAAGCCGACCAGTTGCCACATGGCGTCCAGACCCAGGCAGCCCGGCATGACCGGATCGCCGATGAAGTGGCATTGGAAGAACCAGAGGTCCGGGTTGATGTCGAGTTCAGCCTCGACATAGCCCTTGCCGTAGTCGCCGCCGTCGGCGGTGATGGTCTTGATCCGGTCGAACATCAGCATGGGCGGCGCCGGCAGCTGGGCGTTGCCCGGGCCGAACAGCTCGCCCCGGCCCGAGGCCAGCAGGCCTTCGTGATCGAACGACGACGGATATTGCGACTGGCTCAAGGGAAATCGGCTCCGAAAGGTGTTGCTGGCGGGTTACACGACCCGAGGGCCGCGCTCAACCATGCCGTCAGTATATGAGATCAGGAAGCGCGGCCGGTTCCAGCGGGGCGGGCGGCGTTGCACAGGGACCGCTCTTGGGTTCCGAAGACCGCCCGCTCGGCGACCCAGCCGCGCAGCTTGCGCGCCCGCACCCGGCACCAGCCGTCCTCGCATTCGTCCAGAGGAACCAGGGCGCGGGGCGACAGAAGGGCGCGGACCGAGGCGGTCTCGGATCGACCCGAGCGGATCGGCACAGGTTCGTCCGAACGGTTGAAGACGCTGCGGCGGCCCGAGGCGACGGTGCGGTGAATCCAGGCGACGGAGCCGTCGGGATCGCAGATCTTTCGCCATTCGCGCGTCTCGGCGATCACCTGAACCGGCAGGCCGGCGGCGCGATATTCCCACAGGATGCGGTAGTCGAGGCCCGGCCCCTGACGCGCCCGCACCTGCGAGGATTTCAGCGTCACCCAGCGCGGCACCTCTAGCCCCGTCGGGGTCGGGCGGCCGTCGGGCATGGTCGATCCCGCCGACAACAGAACGCCGGTCATGAGGACAGCGGCGAGGGCCGCGACGCGAGGCGCCCTTTTGATCCTGACCGCAGCTTTGCTAGACACCGAATATCGACCCGTTCCAAACGGGCGCCGCCCGTGGAAAACCCAGGTCTCCTATGTCCGCTCGCAAGCTTAAGGTCGTATTAACCAGACGCCTGCCTGACGCGGTCGAAACGCGGATGCGCGAACTTTTCGACGCCGAGCTGAACCTGACTGACCGGCCGATGTCGCGCGATGATCTGGCCGCGGCCCTGCAGCGGGCCGAGGTGCTGGCGCCGACCATCACCGACCAGCTGGACGCCGAACTGATCGCGGGCGCAGGCGATCAGCTTAAGATGATCGCCAACTTCGGCGCGGGCGTGGACCACATCGACATCGACGCCGCCGTCGGGCGCGGGATCATCGTCACCAATACGCCGGGCGTCCTGACCGAGGACACGGCCGATCTGGGCATGAGCCTGATCCTGGCCGTCAGCCGTCGCATCGTCGAAGGGGCGGGCGTGGTCGAGGCCGGGCGCTTCGAGGGATGGAGCCCGACGTGGATGTGCGGCCGCAAACTGTGGGGCAAGCGCCTGGGCATCGTCGGCATGGGCCGCATCGGCCAGGCCTTGGCCCGTCGCGCCAGGGCTTTCGGGATGCAGGTCCACTATCACAACCGCAAGCCCGTCCCGGACATGATCGCCGAGGAGCTGGGCGCGACCTGGTGGGACGATCTGGACCAGATGCTGGCGCGCATGGACGTCGTCTCGCTGAACTGTCCGGCGACGAAGGAGACGCACCACCTGTTGTCGGCCGAGCGTCTGGCCCGGCTTCAGCCGCACGCCATCCTGGTCAACACCGCGCGCGGCGAGCTGATCGACGAGGCCGCCCTGGTCGAGGTGCTGGACCGCCGCGCCCTGTTCGGCGTCGGTCTGGACGTGTTTGAAAACGAGCCCCAGGTGCATCCGGGTCTGCTCGGCCGTGCGAACGTGGTGCTGCTGCCTCACCTCGGCTCGGCCACCCTTGAGGCGCGTCAGGACATGGGCGATCGGGTGATCGCCAACATCATGACCTATCAGAACGGCCACCGCCCGCCGGACCGGGTCATCCCGGCGATGCTCTAGGCGTGAGCTGACCCACAGACAGCGCAGGCCGGATCGGCGGCGATCTTCACGACGCGGCTGCTTCCGGCCAGCCCGTCGTACAGCATCAGGCGGCCGGTCAGCGGCTCGCCCGCGCCGGTGATCCGCTTGATCGCCTCCAGCGCCGCCATGGCGCCGATGACGCCGGCCAGGGCGCCGACCACGCCGACGCGAGCGCAGGTCTCGGCGTCGGGCGGAATCTCGGGCACCAGGCACTGGTAGCAGGGCCGTCCCTCGAACACCGACACCTGCCCCGACCAACGGCCCAGGGCGCCGGAGACCAGCGGCTTGCCCGCCGCCACGCAGGCGGCGTTGACGGCCAGCCGCGTCTCGAAATCGTCGGTCCCGTCCAGCGCCAGGTCGAAGTCCTGCATCAGAGCCGCCGCGTTGTCCGGCGTAACGCGCTGGTTGAAGGTCTGGACCGTGACGTGCGGGTTGAGAGCGTTCAGCCGCGCGGCGCCCGCCTCGACCTTGGCGCGGCCGGGGTCTTCGGCGGTGAAGGCGATCTGGCGTTGCAGGTTAGACAGGGCGACCGTGTCGTCGTCGATCAGGCCCAGCGTCCCCACCCCGGCGGCGGCCAGATAGAGGGCGGCCGGATTGCCCACCCCGCCCATGCCGACGATCAGCACGCGGGCGCGTTTCAGCGCCTGCTGGCCGGGGCCGCCGATCTCGGACAGCACCAGTTGGCGGGCGTAGCGGTCGACTTCCTCGTCGGAGAAGCGAACCGGGGCGAGAGGAGCGGAAGACTGGGTCACGCCGACTGTCTAGCGCAGTCGGACGGATGCGTCAGGCCGGAACGGGCGCGACCCCGACGGCCAGGGCCAGCAGGGTCTCGGCGCGCGCGGGACTGAGCTGATCCAGGGCCTCGCCGTTCAACAGGCGGGCCGCCTCGGGCGTCAGCTCGGCCAGGATCATGGGCCAGTCGCCGAACCGGCGGCCGCTGACAGCGACGTCAGACAACAGGCGCAGGTTTTCATGGCGCGGATCGACCCGCAGCCGGTCCATCAGGCGGTCGACGTCGGCTCGGCGGCCCTCGATGATCTGCAGGAACTGGCCGCCATGGCGCATCAGGGCGCTGGTCAGACCTTCGCGGCGATTGTTGCGCTCGGACTCGCCGAGGATCTCCGCCAGGATCAGGAGGCTGGTCGCCGCGCCGCCGACGGCGTCGCTGACATAGATGGCGCGGTGCAGGGGCAAGGGAACTCGAAACGCAAACGCAGCCTCCCCCGCCTCGCGGACGGCGAGGTGATGGGGCGGCCGGGGGCGTTCCCCTGTCACGGCGCGATTAAGAATCTCTTATGGTTAAGCTTTTCGGGCGGTTGCGACAAAGCCTGATCTTGCGGCGGGCCGCGGGCTTCGCCATGTCAACGGCCATGAATACGAGCGCCTCAAACTTCCCCGACTGGCACGGCACCACCATTCTGGCGGTGCGCAAGAACGGCCGCACCGTCATCGCCGGCGACGGCCAGGTCTCCATGGGGCCGACCATCGTCAAGGGCGCGGCGCGCAAGGTGCGCACCCTGGCGAACGGCAAGGTTCTGGCGGGCTTCGCCGGGGCCACGGCCGACGCCCTGACCCTGATCGAGCGGCTGGAAGCCAAGCTGGAGCAGTACCCGGACCAACTGGCCCGCGCCTGCGTCGAGCTGGCCAAGGACTGGCGCACAGATCGCTATCTGCGGAGGCTGGAGGCCATGCTGCTGGTCGCTGACAAGGACACCATTCTGACCGTCACCGGCGTCGGCGACGTGCTGGAGCCGGAATACGGCGTGGCCGCCGTCGGCTCGGGCGGCAACTACGCCCTGGCCGCCGCCCGCGCCCTGATCGACGAGCACACCGAACTGGACGCCGAACAGATCGCCCGCAAGGCCATGAAGATCGCCGCCGACATCTGCGTCTACACCAATGGCAATCTCACCATTGAAAGTCTGTAGGGCGTTATCGCTCGCCGCGCGGCGGCTTGCTGCTTGAGCGCCTGATATGCGTATTTCTGGACCGTCCGAACCATGACTGATCTGTCTCCCCGTGAAATCGTCTCCGAGCTGGACCGCTTCATCGTCGGCCAGGACGAGGCCAAGCGCGCCGTGGCCGTGGCCCTGCGCAACCGCTGGCGCCGCAAGCGCGTGCCGGACGACCTGCGCGACGAGGTCACGCCCAAGAACATCCTGATGATCGGGCCGACGGGCGTGGGCAAGACCGAGATCGCCCGGCGTCTGGCGCGTCTGGCCGGCTCGCCCTTCCTCAAGGTCGAGGCGACCAAGTTCACCGAGGTCGGCTATGTCGGCCGCGACGTCGACCAGATCATGCGCGACCTGGTGGAGAGCGCCCTGGTCATGGTGCGCGACAAGCGCCGCTCGGGCGTGAAGGCCCGCGCCGAGGGGCAGGCCGAGGAACGCATTCTGGACGCCCTGGTCGGGCCCGGCTCGCAGCCCGCCACGCGCGAGGCCTTCCGCAAGAAGCTGCGCGCGGGCGAGCTGGACGACAAGGAGATCGAGATCGCCCTGGCCGACACGGCCTCGCCCTTGCAGGGGCTGGACATGCCGGGCGGCGGCGGCAACGTCGGCCTGCTGAACCTGTCGGAAATGCTGGGCAAGATGGGCGGCGGCCGCACCAAGTCGGTCAAGCTGACCGTGCGCGACGCTCTGGCGCCCCTCGTCACCGAAGAGAGCGACAAGCTGCTGGATCAGGAAAGCCTGACCAAGGAAGCCCTGCTGCTGGCCGAGAACGAGGGCATCGTCTTCCTGGACGAGATCGACAAGGTGGCCGCGCGTCAGGATCGCGGCGGCGGCGCCGACGTGTCACGCGAAGGGGTGCAGCGCGACCTGCTGCCCTTGATCGAGGGGACGACCGTCTCGACCAAATATGGGCCGGTGAAGACCGACCATGTGCTGTTCATCGCCTCGGGCGCCTTCCATGTGGCCAAGCCGTCGGACCTGCTGCCCGAACTTCAGGGCCGCCTGCCGATCCGGGTCGAACTGAAGGCCCTGACCCGCGACGACTTCAAGCGCATCCTGACCGAGCCCGAGGCCAATCTGATCCGTCAGAACCAGGCCCTGCTGGCGACCGAAGGGGTCGAGCTTGTCTTCACCGACGACGCGGTCGAGGCCATGGCCGACGCCGCCGTGGCCGCCAACTCCACCGTCGAGAACATCGGCGCGCGCCGCCTTCAGACGGTGATGGAGCGGGTGCTGGAAGAGACCAGCTTCAAGGCCTCCGACCTGTCCGGCCAGACCCTGACCTTCGACGGCGACAAGGTGCGCGAGAAGGTCGGCGACCTGGCCAAGAACGTCGACCTGAGCCGGTTCATCCTGTGATGGCCTGATCCGCTGTCGCGGCGGTGCGGGATCAGCCCCGCATCGCCTCCACCGCTTCCACCAACCGCTCCAGATCCGCCGGGCTCGACAGCCGGTGGTCGCCGCCTTCGATCAGGTCGAGGCGCAGATCGCCGCCGCTCAGGCGTTCGGCCAGCTCGACCTGATGGCGCCACGGCACCACGTCGTCGGCGCGGCCCTGCAGCACGTGAACCGGCGCGGTGATGTCGATCCGGCCGTCCAGCAGCAGCCAGTCGCGGGCCTCCTCGAACATGCGCCGGGTCAGGACGTAGGAGCCGAGGCCTTCCTCGGTGATGACCGTCTCGCCTTCGCGCAGGATGGCCTGCCGCTCATGGTCGGCCAGACCCGGCCACATCAGCTTTTCGGTGAAGTCCTGCGCCGGATTGACCAGCACCACGCCCTTGATCCGCTCCGGCCGGGCCAGCGTCGCCAGAAGGGCGACCCAGCCGCCCATCGACGAGCCGACCGGGATCACCGGCCCCTGAAGGCTGTCGATCAGGGCGACGGCGTCTTCGCGCCAGCGGCCGATGGTGGCCTGCTTCCAGTCGCCGGAAGACACGCCGTGGGCGAAGTGGTCGTAGCGCACATAGCTCCAGCCGCGCTCTCGGGCGGCCTTGTCCAGCGCCAGGGCCTTGGTCCCCTCCATGTCCGAACGGAAGCCGCCGATCCAGACGACGGTCGGGCCTTCGCCATCCACGGCCTTGAAGGCCAGGGTCTCGCCATCGGGGCGTTTCAGAGTCTGGACGTCGGACATGAAAACTCCTCGGACTGTCATTCCTCGCGGAATGGCTTTAGCAGAGACCGCGATTGTTCACAGGCCGCGAGAGCCCCGCTTGTCCGCACCTAAAGCCCTCTTCGTCAGCTCCAACCGCATCGGCGACTGCGTCATCTCCTCGGGGGTGATCCGCGAGATCGCGCGTCAGATTCCGGGCGTTCAGATCACCGTCGCCTGCGGCCGTCCGCCGGCGCCCTTCTTCCGCTCGGCGCCCAATGTCGAACGGGTCATCATCCTCGACAAGA
Organism: Brevundimonas sp. UBA7507; assembly: GCF_002478355.1. Lineage (NCBI taxonomy): Bacteria > Pseudomonadati > Pseudomonadota > Alphaproteobacteria > Caulobacterales > Caulobacteraceae > Brevundimonas > Brevundimonas sp. UBA7507. The sequence goes on from NZ_DLNP01000017.1 coordinate 270,968, forward strand.
TGAAGGCCGCCGGACACTGGGTCGATCTCTGGCGACAGGTGCGCGGGACCAAGTGGGACATGGTCGTGGACATCCGCGGCTCGGCCCTGGCTTATCTGATCCCGGCCAAGCGTCGCATCGTCTACAACCGCCGCTGGGAGACGGGCCTGCGCAAGGTCGAGATGGTGTCGCGCCTGATGGGCTCGGCTATGCCGCTGGACCCGGAAATCTTCCTCGACGCTCAGGCCCGCGCTGAAGCCGCCGCCGTCATCGATCCCCAACTGGCCGCCGGGCCGGGCGAAGGGCCGATCATCGCTTTGGCGCCCATCGCCCACCAGCCAGGCAAGTCCTGGCCCGCCGACCGCTGGGGGCAATTGGTCGAGAAGCTGAAGGCCGAGCCGCGTTTCGACGGCTGGCGCTTCATGCCCGTCGGCGGTCCCGGCGACCGGCCGCCCGCGACCCCGGCGCTGGAGGCGGCGGGACCGCGCGCCATCGACTGCGTGGGCAAGGGCGACATCCTATGCTCAGCCGCGGCCATCGACCGGGCGACCCTGTTCGTCGGAAACGACAGCGGCCTGATGCACGTCTCGGCGGCGTTGGGGCGGCCCACCCTGGGCCTGTTCGGTCCGACCGAGTGGTGGCTGTACGGGCCGTGGGGGCCGAAGACGCGCACGGCGGCGTCCAATGAGACGCGCGGCCAGTTCGCCCCGATCGAGGATCTGAGCGTCGATCATGTCTTCAATGCGGTGCTGGAGCTGCACGACGCCTATGTCGCTGAAGGGGCCGTAAAGGCCTGAAGGCCCGAAATCCCTTGAAACATCGGCCTTGCGTCGCCATATTCCGGCCGCTTGGAACACAGCCGCAGCCTTGCGCGCTGAATCCTCGCAGCCAGTTTCGCCTATCTTCTGATCACATAAGGAAACGACGCCCATTCGCCGTCCCATGCAAGCGCCGCCCGTAAAGGACGGGCCGCCCATCAACCAGGATATCCGCGCCGCCCGCGTTCTGCTCATCGACCAGAATGGGGAAAAACAGGGCGTCATGCCGCTGTCGGCCGCGCTGGAGGCCGCCGAGGAGGCGGGCCTGGACCTGGTTCAGATCGTCGCCAACGCCGAAACGCCGGTGTGCAAGATTCTGGACTACGGCAAGCATCGTTTCCAGGAACAGAAGAAGAAGGCCGAGGCGCGCAAGCGTCAGAAGGTCGTCGAGCTGAAGGAAATCAAGCTTCGGCCGAACATCGACACGCACGACTACGACGTGAAGGCCAAGGCCATGCACCGCTTCTTCGACGACGGTGACAAGGTCAAGGTGACCATCCGCTTCCGCGGCCGCGAAATGGCCCACCCCGAACTGGGCATGAAGCTGATGAACAAGGTCCAGGCCGATTTCGAGGAAGAGGCCAAGGTCGAGTTCGCGCCCAAGATGGAAGGCCGCCAGATGATCATGATCCTGGCGCCCCGCTGATCGCGGACTTGAACTGAAGACTTTGAAGACGCCCCGGCCGCATGGCTGGGGCGTCTTACTATCCGGCGAGACGAGAACGAATGACGGCGCAGACGACAAAGGCTTCCGGCGCGGGGACGCCGACCCTGGCGGTGCTGTTCGCCGTGGTCTTCATCAATCTGGTCGGGTTCGGCCTGGTGGTGCCGCTGCTGCCCTTCTTCGCCCAGAGCCTTCAGGCCGAGCCGTGGCAGATCACCCTGATGTTCTCGGCCTATTCCCTGGGTCAGTTCTTCGCCGAGCCCTTCTGGGGGCGGCTGTCGGACCGGATCGGGCGCAAGCCGGTTCTGCTGATCACGCTGGCGGCCAACGCCGTAGGCTATCTGTTGCTGGCGTTCGCGCCCAACATCTGGGCGGCGATCCTGGTGCGGATGTTCACAGGCCTGGGCGCGGGCAATATCTCGACGGTCCAGGGCTATATCGCCGACGTCACGCCGCCCGAGCGTCGGGCCGGGCGCATGGGGTTGATCGGCGCCGCCTTCGGTCTGGGCTTCATCGTCGGGCCGGGCATGGGCGGCCTGCTGGCTCAGCCGCAGATGGGCCATGTCGGCTATCAGCTGCCTATCTTCGCGGCCTCGGGCGCGGCGGTGCTGGCGGCGCTGGGGGTGATGTTCTTCCTGCGCGAAAGCCGGGCCAAGGCGGACCCGGCGGCGCCGCGCCCCGCCTTCCTGTCGGGGATTCAGTTCGCGCGCACGGACGAGGTGGTGTCGCGCGTCCTGGTGGTCAGCCTGATCTATCTGGCGGGCTTTTCGGCCATGGAGGCCGCCTTCGGCCTGTGGGCCGAGAACCGCTACGCCTGGACCGCGCGCGAGGTGGGGCTCAGCTTCATGATCGTGGGCCTGGTCTCGGCCGTGAACCAGGGACTGCTGGCCGGTCGGTTGGCGCGGCGGTTCGGCGAGGCGCGGGTGCTGGCGGCGGGGATGCTGCTGTTCGGGACGTCGCTTATTCTGCAGGTGGTCGCGCCGCCGGCCTGGTTCCCGGCGACGCAGATCGACCTGGGGCTGTTCGTCATTCCGGTGTCGGCCGGATGGATCATTCCCATCGTCATGGGGATCGGCGCGTGCGGCATGTCGCTGGCCATGCCCAACATCTCGGCCCTGATCAGCCGTTCGTCCCCGCCGGACCGGCAGGGCGCCATGCTGGGGCTGAACATGGCGGCGGGATCGATGGCGCGCATCGTCGGCCCCATGGCGGCGGGGGTTCTCTATTCCGCCGTGGGGCCGGACTGGCCCTTCCTGGTCGGGGCGGTGCTGACGGTTCCGGCGGCGGTCATGGCGATCAACGCCGGGCGCGCTGCGCGCCGTCGGGCGGCCCAGGTCTGAAGCGGACAGCGCGGACTCTTCTTGCCTCCGCTCCCCGTTTGGCGTAGAAGCCGCGCCTTCGCGTACCGGACCGCCGGGCGAACAGGCATGCCTGGGCGGTCTTAAATCGGTCATCTGACCTTGGGGCTCAAGTAGCCCGAAGGGCGGTAGACCCCTCAATAAAGAGAGTGAAAATGCCGAAGCTGAAGACGAAGTCGGGCGCCAAGAAGCGCTTCAAATTCACCGCGACGGGCAAGGTCAAGGCTGGCGTGGCCGGCAAGCGCCACCGCCTGATCAGCCACAACTCGAAGTACATCCGCCAGAACCGCGGCACTTCGGTCATGGCCGACGCCGACGCCAAGAAGATCAAGTCCTACATGCCGTACGCCTGATCGGCGCGCTGCATCACTGATCCTCTCCGCTAATCGAATTTGAATTAAGTCCCTCAAGCAGCGAGGCCCCGCGGGCCGAGCGGTAGGGACTTCCCGAAGGGAAAATTACAATGGCTCGCGTCACCCGGGGCGTTACGTCCCACGCCAAGCACAAGAAAGTCCTGAAGCAGGCCAAGGGCTTCTACGGCCGCCGCAAGAACACCATCCGCGCCGCCAAGGCCGCGGTGGATCGCGCCGGTCAGTACGCCTACCGCGACCGTCGCAACAAGAAGCGCTCGTTCCGCGCCCTGTGGATCCAGCGCATCAACGCCGCGGCCCGCACCGAAGGCTTCACCTATTCGCAGTTCATGCACGGCCTGAACAAGGCGGGCATCGAGCTGGACCGCAAGGTTCTGGCCGCCATCGCCGCCGATGAAGCCGGCTTCAAGGGCATCGCCGACAAGGTTCGCGCGGCCCTGGCCTAAGCGCTCGAGCAGCGAGACCCCGCGGGTCGAGCGCTAGCGCAAAAGAACAAACGCCCGTCCCGGTCGCCGGGGCGGGCGTTTTTCATGGGGCTCCTGACCTTTCGGGCGTGTCGGGCGTTGGGGTGAGGCAGCCGGTCGTCGATCGGCGTTTCAGGAGGCTTCGCCATGTCTGTCGCCCGCGTCACCGAAATCACCGCGTCCTCGACCGTCAGCTTCGAGGACGCCATCGCCCAGGGCGTCGCCCGCGCCGACAAGACCCTGCGTCACGTCGAAGGCGCCTGGATTCAGGAGCAGAAGGTGATCGTGCGTGACGGCGCGATCGCCGAATATCGAGTCAACATGAAGGTCACCTTCATCCTCGCGGATTGAGGCGGATCGACGCTGAAAGGCTTTGCGAGACGGCTGCGGCGGGCTAGACGCTGCGGACCATGACCGATCTCGCCCAGCTAGAACTCGACCTGATCAACGCCATCGGGGCGGCCTCGACCGTCGCCGCGATCGAGGAGGTGCGCGTCGCCGCCCTCGGCAAGACGGGGACCGTCTCGGCCCTGCTTAAAGGCATGGGGGCGCTGAGCCCCGATGAGCGCCGCGAGCGCGGCCCCGTCATCAACGGCCTGCGCGACCGGGTGTCGTCGGCCCTGGCCGCCCGTAAGGCCGAGCTGGAGGCCGCCGAGCTGGACGCCCGCCTGTCGGCCGAGCGCGTCGATCTGACCCTGCCCAGCCGTCCGCGCCGCAAGGGCGGGGTGCATCCGACCATGCAGGTCATGGACGAGATGGTCGCCGTCTTCGCCGACATGGGCTTCTCGGTCGCCGAGGGGCCGGACATCGAGGACGACTTCCACAACTTCACGGCGCTGAACTTCCCGCCCAAGCATCCGGCGCGGGAGATGCACGACACCTTTTTCCTGAAGCCCGACCCGCAAACGGGCGAGCGCAAGGTGCTGCGGACCCACACCAGCCCGGTGCAGGTCCGCACCATGATGTCGCAGAAGCCGCCGATCCGCATCATCGCGCCGGGCCGCACCTTCCGTAAGGATTCCGACGCCACCCACACGCCGATGTTCCACCAGATCGAGGGCCTGGTGATCGATCGCGACATCCACATGGGCCATCTGAAGACGACGCTGGAGACCTTCATCGCCCGCTTCTTCGAGCTGGACGATGTTCACGCCCGTTTCCGCCCGCACCACTTCCCCTTCACCGAGCCCTCGGCCGAGATGGACATCCGCTGCGACCGTTCCGGCGGCAAGCTGACCCTGAACGAGGGCGAGGACTGGCTGGAGATTTTGGGCTGCGGCATGGTGCATCCGAACGTGCTGCGCAACTGCGGCATCGACCCGGACGAGTATCAGGGCTTCGCCTTCGGCATGGGCGTCGACCGCCTGGCCATGTTGAAATACGGCGTGCCCGACCTGCGCCCTATGTTTGAGGCCGATACGCGCTGGCTGGCGCACTACGGCTTCTCCGCCTTCGCCGCGCCGAACCCGGCGTCGGGCCTCAGCTGATATTGAAAAGAGCGATCCCATGACTGACGCGACCAACACCGCCGCCGCTGAACCGATCGTCCTGGAGCTGCTGGGCCCTGGCCCGAACTATGCGAACAAGACGGTCTGGCTGCCCCAGCTGTTTATGGAAACGGCGCGCGCCGGGTCCATGGTCATTGAAGGCCGCCGGTTCGAGAATTGCCTGATCGAGGGTCCGGCCGTCCTGCTGCCGCTGGAAGGCTGCAACTTCGACGGCTGCAACATGGGCGACGCCCATGGCGACCCGCGCAACCTGATGCTGAGCCCGCAGGGTCCGCAGCGTGTCACCGGCCCGATTCCGTTCAAGAACTGCCAGTTCATCAACTGCAACTTCCTGGGCGTCGGCTTTACCGGCTCGTCCGCCTTCCTCGACAACATGGCCAAGGCCCTGGCGCAGCCGCAGGACGGTGCGACCCAATGAAGTTCACGCTTTCCTGGCTGAAGGCCCATCTGGATACCGAGGCCGAGGTCGATCAGGTCGCCGAGGCCATGACGATGGCCGGGCTGGAGGTCGAGGAGGTCCACGACCCCATCGCCGCCCTGGCGCCCTTCACCGTCGCCAAGATCATCTCGGCCGAGCGTCACCCGAACGCCGACCGGCTGCAGGTCTGCCAGGTCGAGACCGTGGACGGCCCGAAGGAGATCGTCTGCGGCGCGCCGAACGCACGGGCGGGCCTGACCACCATCTACGCCCCCATCGGCGCCTATGTGCCCGGTCTGGGCGTGACCCTGGTCGAGAAGCCGGTGCGCGGCGTGGTGTCCAACGGCATGCTGTGCTCGGGCGCGGAGCTTGAACTGCCCGACGAGAGCGACGGCATTCTTGAGCTGTCCGACGAGCTGCAGGTCGGCCAGCCCGCCGCCGGCGTCTTCGGCGCCGAGCCGGTCATCGACTTCGAGGTGACGCCGAACCGTCCCGACTGGCTGGGCGTGGCGGGCATCGCGCGCGACCTGGCCGCCGCCGGGCTGGGCAAGCTGACGACGCCGGAGATCGCGCCGGTCGCCGGCGCGTTCGACAGCCCCGTCTCGGTGACGCTGGAGGCGCCCGAGCTGTGCCCGGTCTTCGCCGGCCGCGTGATCCGGGGCGTGCAGAACGGCCCGTCGCCGGAATGGCTGCAACAGCGCCTGACGGCGATCGGCCTGCGCCCGATCAACCGCCTCGTCGACATCACCAACCTGATTTCCTACGACCGTGCGCGGCCTCTGCACGTCTATGATCTGGCGAGCCTGTCGGGCGACGCGATCGTGGTGCGCGCCGGTCGCGGCGACGCCGACCAGCTGGAAGCCCTGGACGGCAAGACCTATGCGCCGGGCGCCGCCGACTGCGTCATCGCCGACGCCGGGGGGCAGCGGGCCATCGGCCTGGGCGGCGTCATGGGCGGCGTCTCCACCGGCTGCTCGGACGAGACGGTCGACGTCTTCGTCGAAAGCGCCTGGTTCGACCCCATCGTCACGGCCCAGACGGGCCGCTCGCTGGGCGTCAGCTCCGACGCCCAGTATCGCTTCGCGCGCGGCGTCGACACAGCCTCGGTCGTCCCGGGTCTGGAACTGGCGACGCAGTTGATCCTGGACCTGTGCGGCGGCGAGCCGTCAACGGTCACGGTGGCGGGTCAGGCCCCGGCCGCCCCCGCCGCCTTCGCCTTCGACCCGGCCTATGTGAAGCGCTTGTCGGGCATGGATCTGGGCGAGGACCGGATTTTCGAGATTCTGTTCGCCCTGGGCTTCACCGTCATGCGCGGCTCGCCCTGGTCGGTGACGCCGCCGTCCTGGCGTCGCGACGTCGAAGGTCCGGCTGATCTGGTCGAGGAGGTCGCCCGCATCGAGGGTTACGCCGCCCTGCCCGACGCGCCCCTGCCGCCGGTCGCCCCGGCGCCGGGCGGGGTGCTCAGCTCGCGTCAGGCGCGCGTGCGCACGGCCCGTCGCGCCTTGGCGGCCCTGGGCTATGCCGAGGCCGTCACCTGGTCCTTCACCAAGCAGTCGATCGCGACCCTGTTCGGCGGCGGCGATGAGCGTCTGGTGCTGGAGAACCCCATCGCGGCCGATCTGGACTGCATGAGGCCCTCGGCCCTGCCGAACCTGATTCAGGCGGCGGCGCGCAACGCGGCGCGCGGCCACGCCGACGTCGCCCTGTTCGAGATCGGCCCCATCTATCTGGACGATCAGCCGAACGGCCAGCGCACCGTCATCGCGGGCCTGATCGCGCCGCACGCCGACCGTCACTGGGGCGGGGCGGGGGAAGACCCCCTGTTCGCGCTGAAGGGCGACCTGATGGCTGTGCTGGAAGAGATCGGCGCGCCGGTCGCCTCCCTGCAGCTGGCGCAGGGCTCGAACCGCGACTGGTGGCACCCCGGCCGCTCGGCCCGGCTGCAACTCGGGCCCAAGAACGTCATCGTCGAGTTCGGCGCCCTGCACCCGCGCGTGCTGAAGGCGCTGGACGCGGACGGTCCCATGCTGGCTTTCGAGATCGTGCTGGATTCCGTGCCGGAACCGCGGGGCAAAGCGGGCAAGGCGCGCGGCGCGGCGGATCTGCCGAACCTGATGCCCCTGACCCGCGACTTCGCCTTCCTGATGGATGAAGCCAAGGCCGTGGGCGACCTGACCCGCGCCGTGGCGGGCGCCGACAAGGCCCTGATCGCCGAGGTGCGCGTCTTCGACGTCTATCGCGGCCAAGGCGTGCCGGAAGGTCAGAAGTCGGTGGCGATCGAGGTCGAGGTCCAGCCCCGCGCCGCCACCCTGACCGAAGCGGAGATCGAGGCCCTGACGGCCAAGATCACATCTGCTGCGACCAAGGCCGGCGGGACTCTGAGAAGCTGAACATGACGGACAAGAAGCCCTGGGCCGAGACCCAGTTCGAGCGGAACCTGTTCCGCGCGCGCTGGTTGATGGCCCCCTTCTACCTCGGCCTGGTGCTGGCCCTGGTGATGCTGCTCGTCGTCTTCGTGCGGGAGCTGTTCTACTACCTGCCGCAGGCCTTCATCGTCGGCGACGGCCACATGACGTCCGACACCGCCATCCTGGCCATCCTCAGCCTGGTGGACCTGTCGCTGGCAGGCAATCTGCTGCTGATCGTCCTCTATTCCGGCTATGAGAATTTCGTCTCCAAGCTGGATCTGGACGAGAACCACGTGGACCGCCCGCCGTGGATGGGGTCGGTGGACTTCTCGGGCCTGAAGATGAAGCTGATCGCCTCCATCGTGGCGATCTCGGCCATCTATCTGCTCAAGAGCTTCATGAACATCGGCAAGCCGGGCCATCCGCTGGATGAGGCGGCGCTTATGTGGGCGGTGATCATCCATCTGACCTTCATCGCCTCGGGGGTGCTTCTGGCCCTGATGGACTGGATCGCGGCCAAGACCGACAAGCACTGACGGCCCGGCGGATTTTCGGCCTGCATGACGCAGGCTTGATCCGCTGGAACGCTTTATCGGCGCGCGCGGCAATCTTCGGTTAACCTTAAAGCCCCAAGGCTGCCGTAAAAGGCAGGGACGGTAGGCCAAGCCCGCGACGACGGGCGGACCGTCCTTAGCCGGGAGCCTTGATTATGCACCGCCGCCAACTGATCCGCACCAGCCTCGGCATCGCCGCCGCCGGCGCCCTGCCCGCCGGTCTGGGCGCTTGCGCCAGCCGCCCGCCCGCCGATCCCAACTATCCGATCGCGTCCGATCAGCGGGCCCAGGCCTACACCTTTGACGAACTGGTCACCGCCGGCTCGCGGGAACTGGGCATCGCCGCCGAGGCTGTAGGCGGCGCCATCGAACGCATCTTCGCCGAAC
>NZ_DLNP01000020.1:0-2626 GCF_002478355.1 Brevundimonas sp. UBA7507
GCAAAGGGGGTCAGACGGTCGGGGGCAGCGGTTTCAGCGCCTCGCGCGTCACCGTCCTGCGGGCCTCGCGGATGTGGTGGATGGCTTGGTTCTCGCGGCGGGCGATGGCGTTGCGCTCCAGCGCATCGAGCACCCCGTGGACCGTGGCGAAGGGATCGGCGCCGCCGCGCAGCAGGCTTTCGCACCCGCGCAGCGCCAGCATGGCGGCGTGCAGCCGGAACAGGATCACGCCCAGCATCACGCCACCACCCGGAGCGTGGGCCGGAGCCGCATGCTCTCGTCGTATTGGCGCTGGGCGGCCTCGAGGTTCTCGCGGGCGGCGTCGCGGACGCTCTCGACCTCCCGCGCGTCCAGATGGCCGTCAGCCTTGGCGGCGTGCACGGTCTGCAGGGCGCGCGTCGCGGCGGCCGTGCTCTCAACCGCAGCCGTCATCGCGCCTGCGCTGACCTCCTCGCCCGCCGTCATCCGGCCGAAGGCGGCGAACACAAGCGACTGGCCCGTCACCTTTTCCAGCTTCCAGACCTGCGCCCAGGTGGGGGCGTCGCTGTTCGAGGTGCTGATCAGCTGGCCGACGCGCTGGCGGCTGACGCCGAGGAAAGCCGCCGCAGCGTCTTGGGTGCCGACGGCGTCGACCAGCTGGCCGAAGTGCGCTTTCAGGAGGGAGAGGTCGAAGTCAGACATTGCGAAGTTCCCGGTTGGGGCAAGGTGACGGCCAGTGCGCCCGGCCATAGGTTCAAGGGGTCAGGCCGCTTGAGGCGGCGGGTCTTCGGGAGGTTCGGGATGTTCCGCGGCGGCGAGGCGAGCGATCTGGGCGCGAACCGAACCGACCGCTTGGGCGTGCAGCTTCTCGGACAGCTCGGCCGTCTCGGTTGCGAGGCGGGCGGATTCGGCCAGGTCGCGGCGGGCGCGGGCTTGGCTGAACTCGTCCGCCCCCTCGCGGCGCAGGCGCTCGCAGCTGTCGATGTGCTGGACCACCGTCCGCACGGCCAAGATCAGACCTTCAACGAGGGAACGGCTCATCAGGCGGCCCTCCGGTCATGCTCGCGGACCAGCGCCACCTGGGGGTTGAGGTCGTGAGCCTTCACCGCGCCGTTGGTCTCGCTTTCCAGCGCGAGGGCCACGCGGATGCTGGGCGTTTCGATTCCCTGTTCAACGCGGCTGTAGAAGCCCTTGCTCTTCAGACCCACTCGCTCGGCCATCTCCGTTTGGGAGAGGCCGAGGGCCTTACGGGCGGCGACCAGCCGGGCGGAAACGGGTGGAGCAGGTTCTGACATGCCGAAAGGTTTTCACATGCCAAACGTTTTAGCAAGCAAAACGTTCGGCACCGCCCTAACGACCCATCACATCAGCGCGGGGTAAGGTTCGGCATGGCTCTTCGCCCCCGCAAAGCTCGACACGATCTCTATCAAGCCTACCGTGACGCCTCCGGTTGGTGGCTCGCGGCTTGGCGAGATTATCGCGGTCTCACGCTTGAAGAGCTGGCCGATGAACTGGGCCGCACTAAAGGCTACGTCTCTGACATCGAGACCGGAGCGGCGAGGAGCGGAAGGCCCGCGACGCGCTTCAATCGGGACACTATCGATCAGATGGCAAAAGCCCTCTCGACCACAGGCGGCCGCCTCATCGATGTGAATCCGTTCGAGATGGACGAGCGAACTGACCAGATCGAGAGCATTTTCCGCGATCTCGACCAAGCAAGTCGCGATGCGGTAATCCAAATGGCACAGACGCTTCAGCGCCGTTCAGCGTAGCATTAGGCCGCCGCCGCCTGGACTTCTATAGCCGTGACCTCGCCAAATACGGCGAGCAGTTCAGGCTCGTCCCACATGTCGTGATCCATGTCGCCGAGCTGCTGATAAGCGACTGCGGCGATGGCCATCCGCGCGAGCAAAGCGGCACCTTCTTCTGCGTCCTGGGCAGTCAGGAACGGCATGGGCTCGCCCCCCTGCAGGCGGCCGTCAACGACCGTCAGGGCTTTAGCGAAGTAGTGTAGGCGCCAAGCCATCGCATCCCTCCTCGATCCGAGCGACTCGCCACGCCAGTTACCGAGAGTCCAGCGCCGTTAACGGTTGTGCGTCCGATAGTGACGCATACCAGCGTTCAATGTTTGGCAATCCCAAACATTTCTGCTTGCGATTATGTTTGGCATGTGAAAACCTTTCCTCACACCCGAGGAGAACCATCATGGCCTTCCACGACACCCACCTTGACGCGCCGCCCCATCCGCTGGGGATCGGCTTTCATCCGAACTGGCAGGCCGTGCGCGATCGCAAGGCCGAGCGCGAGTGCAACCTGATCGCCCGTCGGGCGGCCGAGGAACGCGCAGCCCAGCGCAGGGCCGCAGCCGCTCGTCGCTTCGACTGGGATGCTGGGGTCATGGCCCTGCAGGCCGTCGTCTGCGCCGGCATCGTCGCCTGCTTCTGGTGGGTGCTGCTGTGAGCCATCGCTTTTACGCCATCGTTGAGCGGCCGACGGCCGGGCGCGACATCGACCTCTTCGGCGAGACCACCGTCCGCATCGACGGATCGCGCGAGCCGGGCGCCCCCGGCGTGCCGCTGATCTACCTGTCGCCCTACGTCGAAGACCGCGACCGCTTCGCCCAGCGCCTGGCCGCGGCCTTGTCGGG